>CBEPPX010000122.1:0-6041 GCA_965511205.1 uncultured Ignavibacteriales bacterium
TTTGGTGATTTTATTCCACCGCAGTTTATAGATAGATCAACCATACAATGCCTCAGTTAAAAATGTTCTCTCATTATCATAACTTAAGATACGTGCTTGTCATTCTGTAAGAATCTTTTTAAACTATTTGAATTTCTTTAGACAATCAGAAAATTCCATTTGGGATATTTCTCATTGGTATTCCCTGTTATGTTAACGGATTCCTGCTGAATGACATCTTGGTTTATGTACTTTCTTTATTTAGAAATTTATCAATTCCGTGCGCTGCTTGCTTACCATCGTAAGCAGCATTTACAACTTCTTTACCACCGTTTATGCAATCACCTCCCGCAAATACTTTTGGATTACCTGTCTGGAAAGTTTCAGCATCTATTACAATGCATCCATTTTTTATTTTAAGATTAGGAAGAGACTTAAGAAAATCAGCACGTGCATTTTGTCCTAATGCTGTAATTATCATATCAACTTGAATTTCAAATTCTGAATTTGGAATGGCTTCAGGTTTACGTCTTCCATCAGAATCTGCAGCGCCTAATTTCATTTTTGCGCATTTTATTTTTTCAACAAAATCTTTTCCCACTATTTCAACAGGAGATGTTAAAAAGTGAAAAACGATTCCATCATTTTTTGCAAGACGATATTCAAAATCATTTGCAGGCATTTCCTTTTCTGATCTCCTGTAAATAATCATCACTTCTTCCGCGCCAAGACGTTTGGCTTCTGTGGCAGCATCAATAGCAGTATTACCTGCACCAATTACTGCAACACGTTTTCCAACATCAACGGAGCTCCAATTTTCTCTTTTAACATTCTCAATAAACTCGAGGGCTCCATTAACTCCGTTAAGATTTTCACCTGGAATATTCAGTGATGGGCTTTCTCCCAATCCAATTCCGATAAAAATAGCATCGTGTTTATCTTCTAATTCTGTTATTGTTAAATCTTTTCCGATTGTTACCTCTGTTTGAATACTCACACCAAACTGCTTAACAAGTTCAACTTCTTTTAAACTATCCTCTTTAGTCATTTTGTAGGGAGCAATTCCCCAAGTGTTTAATCCACCAGGAATTTTGTTCGATTCATAAATTTGAACATCATAACCAAGTAGAGATAATTCAGCTCCGCAAGCTAGTCCAGCAGGACCAGATCCAATTATGCCAACCGATTTTCCGTTTTTATTTTTAACATTAAATAATTTTGGCGAACCGGATTCAAAATAGTGATCTACTGCAAATCGTTGTAATCTCCCTATTTCGATAGGTTTTTCATCATTTTCATTTAATACACAGGCTCCTTCGCAAAGATCTTCTACCGGGCACGCCTTTGCACACGTCAGTGGGACCCAGTTCGATTCAAAGATTGTTTTTGCAGATCCTAAAAGATTTCCTGTTGGGATCTTTTTAATGAAGGCAGGGATATCTATATGTGTTGGGCAAGCTTTTGTACAAGGGGAATCATAACAAAATAAACATCTGTTAGCTTCAACAACAGCAGAATTATTTGTAAAAGCGGAAGTTAATTCCTCAAAGTTTTTTTTGTATTCTTCTTCAGAAAGTTTTGGAGCTAAGTTCATTTATAGAGTTTATTCCCATTAAATTTTTGATTGCAGTACTGACATTCAGGAAGAATCTTGTTTAGGTAATTTTTCAATATGTTTAACAGGATTCCTTCTGGATGACAAATGGTTCTTTGATTTAGTTTAAAGCATTCTGGTTTACTATGTAACTCTTAATTGTTGAAATCATATAATCACTTAACATCTCCCTAATGAAGCATCCATTGCTTTGATAAAATCATCTACTTCACTTTTTGTTACTGTAAGCGGTGGAGAGATGCGAACTACATTACCGTACAAACCACCTTTTCCTATTAGAACTTTTTCCTTTTTCATTTCTTCAAATAATTTTCCCACTAGCTCTCCATCAGGCACTTTATTATCTTTCACGAATTCGCATGCCTGCATTAAGCCCAATCCTCTAACATCACCTATTGAAGTGTATTTTTTCTGTAAGTCTTCTAATCCTTCTCTAAGATAATTTCCAACTTCTTCAGAATTTTGTGCAAGGTTTTCTTCTTCCATAAATTCAATAGTTGCAAGTGCAGCAGCCATAGAAACCGGGTTGCCGCCGAACGTTGAGATTGTTAAACCGGTAAAACTATCAGCAATTTCTGCTTTGGCAATTGTTACTCCAACAGGAACTCCATTTGCAATTCCTTTAGCAGCAGTAAGGATGTCAGGCTCAACATTATAGTGTTCAATTCCAAACATTTTTTTACCAGTGCGTCCAAATCCGGTTTGTACTTCATCGCTAATAAAAACTCCCCCATATTTTTTTATTATCGGAACAGCAACTTCAAAATATTCTTTGGGTGGAGTTATAAATCCACCAACTCCCTGTATTGGCTCAGCTAAGATTCCTGCAACGCTGCCTGACGTTGTGGTCATTATCAATTCTTCTATATCTTTTGCACATTTCATCTCGCAGCCGGGATATTCCAGCGAAAATGGACACCTGTAACAGTAAGGACTTACGGCGTGTTTAATTCCTGCAATATATGTTCCGCCATGCCGCCATGGCGCATGTCCAGTCATACTCATAGCAAGAAGTGAACGACCGCTGTAACTGTGCCGTAACACTATAAGCTCCTGGTTGCCGGTAAAGTGTTTTGCTAAAAATACTGCTGTCTCATCCGCTTCTGTTCCGCTACTTGTAAAATAGGATTTCTTTAATTCTCCGGGTGTTATTTCAGCAAGTTTTTCTGCTAACTTTACAATGTTTTCAGTAGGGTAAAGAGTGGATGTATGTTGAAGCTTATTAACTTGCTCGGAAATTTTTTCATTTACTTTTGGATTGCAGTGCCCAACACTTACCGTTAATATCCCGCCGAAAAAATCAAGATATTTTTCTCCTTCCGGAGTGTAAACATACATCCCTTCACCTCTATCAATTGGAAGAGGTTCCTTGTAGTAATTTGCTACGCTTGGGAATAAATATTCCTTATGTTTTTCATTAATTTCTTTTGAAGATAATTTTTGTGAATTACTCATATCTAATTTCCTTAATGTTATTTTACTTTCTTACTAAATCCCTATAAGCTTCCGGGCGGCGATCGCGGAAAAATTGCCAAACATCTCTAACTTCTTTTATCTCATCCAGGTTGAGATCTGCAACAACAAGTTCATCTTTATCGCGGCTTGCTTGTGCAATAATTTTTCCACGAGGGGAACAGAAATAACTACTTCCGTAGAACTCCCCAATGTTCCAGGGAGCTTCCGTCCCAACCCTGTTTATTGCTCCAACAAAGTAACCGTTAGCAACAGCGTGAGCCGGTTGCTCAAGTTCCCACAAATATTCTGATAATCCTGCAACAGTTGCAGAAGGATTAAATAATATTTCTGCACCATTTAAACCAAGAGCTCGCGCTCCTTCTGGGAAGTGACGATCATAACAAATATAAACTCCAATATCTGCGTAAGCAGTTTTGAAAACCGGGAATCCGAGATTGCCAGGTTTGAAATAAAACTTTTCCCAGAAACCCGGGTCGCAGTGGGGGATGTGATGCTTGCGATACTTTCCTAAATATTTTCCATCGGCATCTATAACTGCTGCTGTGTTGTAATAGATTCCTGCTATTTCCTCTTCGTAAACAGGAACAATTATAACCATATTATATTTTTTCGCAATCTCCTGCATCAATTTTATCGTAGGTCCATCAGGTACTTTTTCTACCATCTGGTACCATTTTGTTTTTTGCTCTGCGCAAAAGTACGGGCCATAAAAAAGTTCCTGCAAACATAGAATTTGTACGTTCTCTTTAGCAGCATCCTCAATCATTTTAAGATGCTTTTCTATCATTGCCTGCTTAATTTTTTCAATCGGCTCTTCAGCGGATCCTGCAAGTGTTGCCTGGATTAATCCTCCCCTAACTATTTTGCTCATTGTATCTCCATTTCAATTTGAATATTTGTTTTCTCTTTTGTCATTCTGAGTCCGGTTTACAGGACGAAGAATCTATTCGTGAGATAGTAAAAAAGATTCTTCACTTTGCTGAACTTCGTTCAGAATGACAATACAATTAATACTTTTGCTTTAACTCATCCAATTAATTTGTGATTCTGGATTCCATTTGGTTGTTATTTTTTTTTGCTTAGACCAGAATCCAATTGAACTCTTGCCGGTTATATCTCCAACACCGAACCGTGAATCATTCCATCCGCCGAACGAGAATGGCTCCCTAGGAACGGGCACACCTATATTCACTCCAATCATTCCAGCACTTGCACGATCTGATACATACCTTGCCAGCCCGCCGCTTTGTGTAAATACTGCTGCCGCATTTCCATATTTGGAACTATTCTCAATCGAAATTGCTTCATCTAAAGTTTCTGTTCTTAAAATGGTTAAGACGGGACCGAAGACTTCTTCTTTAGCTATTTTCATTTCGGGGCGAACGTAATCGATAACTGTTGGACCAACATAAAAGCCATTTTCTTTTCCTTCAACAATGTAATTCCTTCCATCAACTAAAATTTTTGCGCCGTCTTTTTCAGCTTCAGTGATGTAGTTTTCAATTCTTTCTTTTGCCTTAGCAGAAATTATAGCACCAAGGTTTTTCCCGGGAATAATTTTACGTGCTTCTTCACAAAGTTGATTAATGATATGATCAACATTACCAACTCCAACCATTGCAGCCGCAGCCATACATCGCTGTCCCGCGCATCCTGTCATTGATGCGGCTACGTTACTGGTGGTCATTTCAACATTTGCATCAGGTAGAACTATAAGATGATTTTTTGCTCCTCCTAACGCCAGTACTCTTTTTAAATTTGATGTTGCACGTTTATAAACAATTTTTGCAACCTTTGTTGATCCTACAAAAGAGACAGCATCAATCCCAGGATGATCGCAAATCGCTTCTACTGCATCCTTCGTACCGTGCACAACATTAAAGACTCCTTTTGGTAAACCTGCTTCTTTTAATAGTTCAGCAATTCTGTTTGCACTTAACGGAACCAGCTCTGATGGTTTTAAAATCATGGTATTTCCAAGCACTAATGCGTTTGGGATGGTCCAATTCGGTACCATGTTTGGGAAATTAAATGGTGAAATTGAAGCAACTACTCCAACCGGATAATTTTCAACCCTGCATTCAACCCCTTTACTTACTTCCAGCAATTCACCCGAAATAAGCTGCGGCATTGAACAGGCAAACTCAGTAAGTTCTGCACTTTTTAAAACTTCAGCTTTAGCTTCATCATAAGTTTTGCCGTTTTCCTCCTGAACCAGTATGGTAATTTCATCCATATTTTTTTCCAGCAATCGTTTGTACCTGAAAAATACCTGGACTCTTTCTTTTATTGGAGTGTTTGACCAAGAGGGGAATGCTTCCTTAGCAGTTTGTACTGCTTTATCAACTGCTTCTGGTGTTGATAAAAAAACTTCAGAAATTTTTGAACCATCGATTGGTGAAAGCACATCCAACTTTTCATTTCCACCTTCAATTAAATCTTCCCCAATATAATTTGCAACAGGTTTATACTTCATAAATATCCCTCGGAGATTATTGATCATTACATACTATAAAATCGATTCAATATGTAAGTAAATAGTATAATTTAAATAGAAAATAAAAATATTACTTATAACATACAAAGAGAATTTATGACGGTCAGCTGCTTTGAGAAGGAAAGGATGAAGGTGAAGAGATTGTTACGTTATAGCTATTACCCACGGAAAGAGATGCAAATGGAAAAAGTTATAACTGCTGAAGCTTATGAGATGCTACACTTAACACGTTCCTAAAAATCAATTGATCCAGATGCGAACTAATTTTCTAATAGTTCAATGTTATAAACAAATCAATAAAAATAAGAATAATTATTCCAGCAGCATCATCTTTTTAACATCTGTAAATTGATCAGCCCGAATACTATAAAAATAAACACCTGAACTGAGGTTTGATGCATCAAAATTAATTGTGTGAGGACCAGCCGGCTTTTCGGAATTTACTAACTCAACTAACTTCTGTCCAAGTAAATT
>CBEPPX010000123.1:0-6028 GCA_965511205.1 uncultured Ignavibacteriales bacterium
AATGCCATTACAAACACTTAAGAATTTTCTGGATGAGAATAATGTGAAGTATGTAACCATCCAGCATTCGTCAGCATTTACAGCCCAGGAAATTGCAGCAAGTGCGCACATACCCGGTAAGGAGCTAGCAAAAACAGTTATTATTAAAGTTGATGGAAAGATGGGAATGGCAGTTCTTCCCGCTTCTTACAAGGTAAGCTTCGAACAGTTAAAAGATACGCTTAATGCTGAAGAAGTAAGACTTGCCTATGAGCAGGAGTTTATGGAAAAATTCCCGGATTGCGATGTTGGGGCAATGCCGCCGTTTGGTAATCTGTATGGAATGGATCTTTATGTGGCAGAAAGTCTTGCAGAGGATGAAGAGATCGCATTTAGTGCATGCTCTCATACCGAGCTTATTAAAATGAGGTTTGCGGATTATAAAAAACTCGTTAATCCAACAATGTTTAAGTTTTCTGTGTTAAGTAAAACTTAATCAGGATATTGCAATTTTCTTTACGATCATTCTGTAACAAAACTAGACTGAATTGAAATCAGAGTTGGAAATATACTATTCAAGAAGAGCTTATGAGTATGAAAAGATTTACGAAAAGCCAGAAAGACAGGATAATCTTGAATCACTTAAGCGTTTGGTAAAGAATTTTTTTCAGAATAAATCCGTATTAGAAATTGCCTGCGGAACGGGTTACTGGACTGAAATAATTTCGAAATCCGCGCACTCAATAGTTGCAACCGACTCAAGCAAAGAAGTGCTTGATTTAGCAGGATTTAAATCCTACAAAAAAGATAATGTAAAATTTATTAATGATGATGCATTATCACTTTCTAAGATTATTAATACATTCGATTCTGCATTCTGTGGTTTTTGGCTTTCTCATGTCCATAAGAAGAATATAGAATCTTTTATAACAAAACTTCATTCAAAGCTAAGCCCGGATTCAGTTGTGGTAATGGTAGATAACAATTATGTTGAGGGAAGCAGCTTTCAGGTAAGCAAAAGGGATGAAGAAGGAAACACCTATCAACGTAGAAAACTTGAGGATAGTTCTAAATACGAAATACTCAAAAATTTTTATCCAGAAGACGATCTAAAAAAAATATTTACTAGTTATGCTCGTAACTTTGAAATTATAAATTTCAAATATTATTGGTTGATAAAGTACAACGTATAACTTCTTATTGGCTAGGAAACAAAGGAACAGGGGATCATTAAAGATCCCCTGTTTAATTTAACCTATGTAAGGTCTTCAATTTTAGAAGATGAGTTCTTTTTCACTGCGTTCATGCCATTAGTACAACCTCTTTTCTCAGTGTACATCTGGCTGGAGCCCACAATCTGTTTGTTTTTAGAAATTAAATTGAAGTGAAACTTGCTGTTTTTTGCCTGTTTTATCTCGAAGTTTTTTACACTTCGGGCGTGCGCCTTTACAGATGCAACGCCTGATTTAGCCCCTGCCTTGGTTTTATAACCCTGACTCTGAAGAACCACCTGTCCGTTTCCGCTCTTTAAACGGAAATAAACCTTTTTATTTGTGGCTGTATAAATTTGAAATTTAGGATTTTTCATTTTTGTCTCCTTTGTTTAATGAATAATGAATTTGATTTAAAATAGACTTTTTCTTCTTTTAGTTGTTCCCCCTAAACCTAAAACACCAAGTATTCCCCTTGTAAGTTCTCTAACTAAAGTGCGCCCGACCTGTTTACTTGTTGGACTTGAAAGAACTTGTTCGAAAGTGCTTTTCTTTCTTCGTGTTCTTCTTGTTGTGGTTTTGGGTTTAGTTTGTTTTTTCCTTTCAGCTTTCTTTTCTTGTTCCTCTTTAGCCTCAGATAATTTTTCGCTTAGCAATTCGTAAGCACTTTCCCTATCGATAGTTTCGTTGTATTTAGGTATAAGTTTCGAACTGCTGATCAGTTCATCAATTTCCTGTGTATTAAGAATATCCATCCTGGATTTTGGGGCAGATAATAATGTAGCAGCAAGTGGAGTTGGAACTCCCTTTTCATTTAAACCTGAAATTAATGCCTCGCCAATTCCCAGCGAAGTTAACACCTCATCAGTTTTATAATAGTCTGACAAAGGATAATTCTCAGCAGTTAGTTTTATCATTTTTCTGTCTTTGGCTGTAAAAGCTCTTAAAGCATGTTGTACTTTAAGTCCAAGCTGGCTTAAAACAGCATCAGGAATATCGGTAGGATTTTGTGTGCAAAAGTAAATTCCAACACCTTTTGATCTGATCAGTTTAATAATTGTTTCTATCTGATCGAGTAAAGCTTTTGAAGCTTGATCGAAGATTAAATGTGCTTCATCAAAAAATATTACAAGCTTTGGTTGGTCCAAATCTCCTTCCTCCGGAAAAGAAGAGTATATTTCGGCTAATAAGCTTAACATAAACGTTGAAAAGAGTTTTGGTCTATCCTGCAAATCAACTAATCTTAAAATGGAAATAATTCCCAACCCGTTTTCATCAATTCTTAATAGATCATCAACTTCAAATGACTTTTCGCCAAAGAACCGATCTGCTCCCTGCTGCTCTAACTCAATTACTTTTCTAAGCACCGTTCCTAAAGATGAGGAGGAAATTCTTCCATACGATTCCTGTATCTCCTTCTTACCATCATTAGTTACATAATGAATTACTTTTTTGAAATCTTTTAAATCCAATAGCGGAAGCCCTTTATCATCACAATATTTAAAGATCATCGAAACATAACTTGATTGAGTATCATTAAGCTCAAGAATTTTTGAAAACAAAACCGGCCCGAATTCAGAAACAGTTGCTCTTAATCGTAATCCTTTCTCTTCTGATAATGATAATATCTCAACAGGAAATCCATGTGGATTATACGGTATCCCTATTTTTGCCTGTCGCTCTTCAATTTTAGGATGGGTTTTTCCAGATTGTGCTAATCCGCTTAAATCACCTTTAACATCCATCAGTAATACGGGAACACTTTTTTCTGATAACGCTTCTGCAATCACCTGCAATGTTTTTGTTTTACCTGTTCCCGTAGCACCAGCTATTAAACCATGCCTGTTCATAGCTTTTAATGGAATTTTAACATGAGTTTCGGGCACAGCATTTTTATTAAGAATCGCAGTACCAAGTATTATCGAATCACCTTTAAAAGTATATCCACTTGTAATATGTTCTTTAAACTCTTCCATGTCTAATTAAGTATTATAATAAAATGTGAAAAGTAGATTTAATAATATAAAAATATTATTACTTATGTGTTTAACAAAATGATTTTATTTAGGAAGGTTAGCCTGTAGTAAACTTTAATGAAATGTGGTCTACTATTTCTTCAACACTTTCGAATGATTTAACCAGTTCTGTATCTCTTCCTTCCTTTTTCATCTGTATATTCATAATCGAAACTATTCCTTGCCACATAGATGAATGGCAAAGTATTGGTTTATGATCCATCAAACCCTTATTTGAAAATTCCCAGACTGCGGCAAATTCAAGGAGCGTACCTGTTCCACCCTGTAATACAACAAATGCATCACCAAGTTCAATAAGCTTGTTAACTCTATCCAGAAGGTTACTACATTTAACTTCTTTAGTTATGTAGTTATTAGGATTGCTACTCCAGATATCAACAGTAACTCCAATTACTTCAGTACCATGTTCATTTGCACCCTTAGAAACTGCTTCCATTGTTCCCATAAAGCCGCCAGTGCAAACATCAAATCCGCTTTTTGCCAGCATACTTCCTAATTTATACGCGGTGTTATATTCTTCATCTCCCCCACATGGTTTTGAGCTTCCGAAAACTGTGATTATTTTTTTCATGATTTGCAAACAATGGATTAAATTGTTCTGCAAATATAACAATAAAAAATCCGCAACTCTTTCATGGATTACGGATCTCTCATTAAAAATATTTTCTTATGTGGAAAATTTAATTCGCGTTTGAACCAACTATATTTACACCAATCTCAATATTATCAGATACTTTTTGCCCAAGAACCATATTATCAATATCATATTCAGAGAGTGTAATATTAAACGTTGCCTGTACACCTAACAAATCACCAGGTGCTCTCTTTTGGGTTTGCTCGCTTTCATCAAGATAACTCATTGTAACACCAGCAGTAATTTCTTTTGTTACACCATGCGCTGTAAAATCACCGGTTACTTTTGCTGTAAGTTTATTACTCTCAACCGATTCAATATTACTAACACTATTAATTGCAAAGGTGATTTCGGGATAACTATCTGCATCAAGCCAGTTTGCACTCCTTAGATGCTCATCCCGTAAATCAATCCCTGTTTTAAGAGATGTAGTTGATAATGAGATTGTCCCTCTTAATGTTGTGAGATCTCCTACATCAAATGTTACGCTCCCCTTTACATCGTTAGAAAGCCCGTTAATATCTTCCAGCGGGGTTGTGCTAAAAAATGTTGCCTGGTTTCTTCCTCGCTGATCGCTAAAAGAAAAATTTTGCTCGCCTGAAGCTACAACATCAAAACCTTGTGCAAGAGCCGCAGAAGCATATAAAACGAAAAGTGTAAAAGTTTTTAATATAGTATTCATACCTGTTTCTCCTTTTTATCTTTGAATATAAACAATAAAATTCCTGTAATTAGTGCAACAACTGCCGAGAAGCCGCCAGCATAATCCAAACCAATTATTATTTTATCAACCCATTCTTCATAAGTGTACCCAAAAAGTTCGTCGTACTTTTCAACCAGCACCTGGGTTTTTGTAAATATTTCGGCACCGTGCGCAAGCCAAACAACTAACGCAGACCCAATTAATACCAAACCGATTATTAACGTGGTTTTTTGCTTATTATTCATAACACACCTAATCAAAAATTAGTTCAATAGTAGTATTGTTAAAGTAAATAAAGTTTTAACAGATTTTACTATTAATTAAATTACTTCGTGTTATTTATCTATTTTTTAATTTAATCAAATTATGCTTCTATGTTACGACATATATTACTAAGGTTCAAGGCATTGTGTTATTCATCACTTAAGTAAAAAATGAATTCAAAATTATACGATATCGTCATAATTGGAGGGGGTATTATTGGTTGCGCTACAGCAATGTCCATTCTTAAAAACTCCAACTTTAAAGTGCTGGTGATTGAAACTGAGAATAAACTTGCCGCACACCAAACTGGAAACAATAGTGGGGTTATTCATTCAGGGCTTTATTACAAACCCGGTTCTCTTAAAGCAAAGAATTGTACTGAAGGAAGGCAACTCCTCTATATTTTTTGTGAAGAGCATAATATAAAATTTGAAAAATGCGGGAAAGTTGTGGTTGCTGTTTCTACAGATGAAATTAAACCACTAAATGATCTGTATGAAAGAGGAATTGCTAACGGCTTAGATGGATTAAAAAAACTTACTGCCGAAGAATTAAAAAATTATGAACCACATATTACAGGAGTTGCCGGATTGTTTGTTCCGCAAACTGGTATTGTTGATTTTTTACAGGTTACTAATACTTATGCAAAAATAATTAAAGAAGCTGGGGGAGAGATTAATACTGGTTGCCGATTTATTTCAGTTAGCAAATCAGGAAAAGAGCTGGTGTTGAAAACCACAACAGGAGATATTAAATCAAAATTTTTAGTGAACTGCGGGGGACTCTATTCTGATCGCATAGCTAAAGCTTGCGGTGTAAATCCAGGTTTGCAGATCATCCCTTTTAGAGGTGAGTATTATAAATTAAGAAAAGAAAAAGAATATCTTGTAAAGAACTTAATTTATCCCGTGCCCGATCCTAAGTTTCCTTTTCTCGGTGTTCATTTTACAAGGATGATAAACGGCGGAATTGAAGCCGGACCGAATGCAGTACTGGCTTTTAAACGCGAAGGATATAACAAAACAGATTTTTCTTTTAAAGATGTTTCAGCATTGTTAACTTATCCCGGTTTCTGGAAAATGGTTTCGAAATATCATAAAATGGGATTCGGCGAATTTTATCGCTCCTTCAGCAGGAAGGCATTTGTTAAAGCATTGCAAAAACTTGTCCCCGAAGTTCAGTTAAACGATATTGCAAAAGG
>CBEPPX010000124.1:0-5995 GCA_965511205.1 uncultured Ignavibacteriales bacterium
ATTTTAGGTTTATTTACAAAACCGTTTGCACTTTGCATAAGACTTTTTGCAAATATGATTGCAGGTCACTTTGTAATTTTATCCTTACTTGGTTTGATTTTCTTTATGGGCACCGTGTTCGTTGCTCCCGGAGCAATAGTTTTTGCAGTTTTTATTTACCTGTTAGAAATATTAGTTTCATTAATTCAGGCGTATATTTTTACCATCCTTACATCATTATTCATAGGGATGGCTGTACATCAGGAACATTAATAATAACAATTAATTTAAGGAGATAAATAAATGGATTTAGCTTGGTTAGCAGCAGGTTTGGGAGCGGGCTTAGTTGTAATAGGTGCTGGGCTTGGAATTGGTAAACTTGCAAGTTCTGCAATGGATGCAAGTGGAAGGCAGCCGGAAGCTGCTGGTGCAATAAGAACTTCGATGATTATTGCTGCAGCACTTATTGAAGGCGTTGCTTTCTTTGGTTTGGTTATTTGTATTCTTCTTGCAATAAAAGCATAAATAGTGGTATAACATTACCATTGTTATTAATTAGATAAGGATATTAAAATGCTCGCAAATATTCTACTCGGAGTATTAGCATCAGGAAGCGGCAACGGATCTTTGCTGGATGTTAATCCTGGATTGATTATCTGGACAATTGTAACTTTTCTTATTCTCTTATTTATTCTGAAAAAAGTTGCCTGGAAACCTATTCTTTCCGCTTTAGACCAGAGAGAAAAGGATATAAAAGATTCCCTGGAAAAAGCAGAAAAAGCAAAAGAAGATGCACAAAGGATTCTTGATGAAAACCAGGCAAACCTGGCAAAAGCTGAAGAAGAATCAAAAAAAATTATTGAGCAGAGCCGTTCATTTGCAGAAAATCTTAAAGAACAATTATTAAAAGAGAGCAAAGAGCAGGCGAAGAAATTAATTGAAGATGCAGCTGTAGAAATTGATAGGAAAAAAGATTCTGCTTTTGAAGAGTTGAAAGACCAGGTTGCAAAAATTGCTGTTACTGCTGCAGAAAAGATTATGAAACAAAATCTTGATGCGGATAAGAACAAACGTATAGTTGATAGTTACTTGAAAGATATAATGAAGAATTAAGCTATGACTGATTTTAAAGTATCACATAGGTATGCAACCTCGCTGCTGGAAGATTCTGTTGAGAAGAATAAGCTGGAAGTGGTAACTGCAGATATGATTCTTCTTTCAAAAACTTTAAAGGATAATCCTAAACTGCAGTCGGCGCTGGAAAGCCCGGTTATAAAACCAGTGGTTAAATCTTCCATACTAAAAGAAATATTTAAATCTGTTTTTGATGAAGATACATTTAAGTTTATAGATTTTGTAATTGAGAAGAAAAGAGAAAGTCTGTTATGCACAATTGCATCCAGGTTTTTAGAATTAAGGGATGAGCACGTTGGAGAAGCGCAGGTTTCTGTTAAAACAGTATATGAATTTTCTGAAGAACAGAAACGAGCGCTTATAGAAAACCTTGAAAAAACTTTAAATAAAAAAGTCCGACTCACTTTTACAATTGATGAAGACTTGATTGGCGGTTTTGTTGCCAAGGTGGGCGATACACTTTTTGACGCATCGCTTCAACATCAACTGATTTTGTTAAAGAACCAGTTGCTGTACGGCAGCATATCAAAAAATTAATCAGGAGAATTTAAAGGATATTAAAATGGCTGAAGTAAGACCGGATGAAATATCGGCAATATTAAGAAAACAACTATCGGGTTTTGAAAGCGAAGTTGATGTATATGATGTTGGCACGGTGCTACAGGTTGGAGATGGAATTGCACGTGTTTACGGATTAAGCAAAGTTATGGCAAGTGAATTGGTCGAATTTCCGAATGATGTAATCGGTATGGTTTTAAATCTTGATGAAGATAGTGTTGGATGTGTTCTTTTTGGTGAAAGTTCACTAGTTAAAGAAGGCGATACCGTAAAAAGAACAAAACGAGTTGCTTCCCTTCCTGTAGGTGAAGAATTATTAGGAAGAGTTGTAAATCCGCTCGGTCAACCGATTGATGGCAAAGGCGCCATTAACACAGATAAATATTTACCCATCGAACGAAAAGCCCTTGGTGTTATTCAAAGGCAGCCTGTTAAGGAGCCGATACAAACCGGTATTGCCGCTGTTGATGCTATGATACCGATAGGAAGAGGACAGAGAGAGCTTATAATTGGCGATAGGCAAACAGGTAAAACAGCTGTGGCTATAGATGCAATCATCAACCAGAAATATACTCATTCTGATGAAGCTAAAGAGCTGGGTGTTCAGCCGGTTTACTGCGTCTATGTTGCAATTGGACAAAAGAGTTCGACCGTAGCACAGGTTGTTGCAAAACTTGCAGAGCAAGGGGCTATGGAATATACAACTGTTATTGTTGCCGCTTCCTGGGAACCTGCACCGCTTCAGTTTATTGCACCATATTCAGGCGCAACCCTTGGCGAATATTATCGCGATAACGGTAGGCACTCGCTTGTAATTTATGATGATCTTTCTAAACAAGCTGCTGCTTACAGGGAACTTTCTTTACTTCTTAGAAGACCTCCTGGTAGAGAAGCTTTTCCTGGTGACGTTTTCTATTTGCACTCAAGGTTGTTGGAAAGAGCTTCAAAATTAAGCGATAACCTTGGCGGCGGAAGTCTTACCGCTTTACCAATTATCGAAACACAGCAAGGTGATGTTTCTGCATACATTCCTACTAATGTTATTTCTATTACTGATGGACAGATATATCTTGAATCGAACTTGTTTAATGCAGGAGTTAGACCTGCAATTAACGTAGGTATTTCTGTATCGAGAGTTGGTGGTAATGCACAGATTAAAGCGATGAAAAAAGTTGCCGGAACGTTAAAGCTCGATCTTGCACAGTACAGGGAACTGGAAGCTTTTGCAAAATTTGGTTCGGATTTAGATCAATCCACTTTAAAAACTCTGGCAAAGGGTGCAAGATTAGTTGAACTTTTAAAACAAGGTCAGTATGCTCCAATCCCGGTTGAAAGAATGGTAGTAAGTATTTACCTCGGTACAAATGGTTATATGGATGATGTGCCGATTGCAGATATTAAAAGATTTGAAAAAGAAATACTCGAATTTATAGAAGTTAAATACAACGATATTTTTGGCTCAATCAAAAAAGAAAAACAATTATCAGCGGAACTTGAAGAGCAGATGAAAAAAGCAGCGAAAGAATTTTTAGGAATATTTAAGAAAAGCACTGAATAGTTTATAAATAATTTATGGCAACGTTAAAAGACATAAAAAGAAGGATCGTCGGTGTAAAGAATACACAGAAGATTACCAAAGCAATGAAAATGGTTTCGGCGGCAAAACTGAGGAGGGCGCAAACCAGGATTGTAAATGCCAGACCTTATGTGAATAGAATTTCTGAAATGCTCTCTAATCTGGCTACCGAAGAGGATATGGTTACCAATCCATTCTTTATCCAGAGAGAGCTAAAGAATGTTGCGGTTGTTGTTGTTACTGCTGATAGAGGACTATGCGGCGCATTTAATAATAATATTATTAAAGAAGCTGCCAGGTATATTGATGAAGAAATAAATGCTAAAGGACTAAATGCATTTGTTTACTGTGTAGGCAAGAAAAACGCCGATTATTTCAGTAGAAGAAATTATAATGTGATCGGAAAAGAAGTTGGTTTATTTTCATCATTGGAGTATTCTTCAGCGCTAAAGATCAGCGATAATTTAGTCACTGAATTTGGCAAAGAAACTTATGATAAAGTTGTTATTATTTATAACGAGTTTATCTCAATGATAAGACAGAGAATACAAGTTCAACAATTTCTTCCCATCCCCGTTTTAAGTTCATCGGTTGAAAAACCGGTTCAGCAACCAAATTATATATTCGAACCCGATTCGGGTTCCATCTTTAATTATCTCATCCCTAAACACCTGAAGGCACAGGTTTGGAGGAGTCTCCTGGAATCGAACGCAGCAGAACTAGGTGCGAGAATGACTGCAATGGATAATGCAACAACAAATGCACAGGAAATGATTAGAAGTCTGAATTTAACGTATAATAAAGAACGGCAAGCTGCAATTACTAAAGAAATACTGGAGATCGTATCTGGCGCTAATGCCCTTAAGGCTAGTTCGTAAGATTTTTTACCGGATTTAATTAATGTTTGAAGATTTATCTCTAAAAATAGAGACCGCACTAAAAAAGGTACGCGGTCAGGGTAAGTTAACCGAAAAGAATATCTCCGATTCTCTTAGAGAAATACGCCGTATTCTGTTGGATGCTGATGTTAATTATAAGGTGGCTAAAGAGTTCATTGAAAAAGTTTCGGTAAAAGCGTTTGGTGAAGAAGTAATTGCTTCTATAACACCCGGACAGCTTATAACAAAAATAATTAATGATGAGTTAATTCAATTACTTGGTGGAGCTCATGCAGAAATAAAAATAAGTGCATCCGGAATTACAACTATTATGGTTGTTGGTTTGCAGGGTTCCGGTAAAACTACTTTCTGTGCTAAGCTTGCAAAAAAACTTAAAAATAATGCACGAAAATGTTTACTTGTAGCTGCTGATGTTCATCGTCCTGCTGCTATTGAGCAGCTAAAACTTCTTGGAGAAAAAATTAATGTTCCGGTTTTTTCTATTGAAGAAAAAAATGCCAGGAATGTTGCAAAGCAAGCTGTTGCGTATGCAAAAGAGCATAACCTGAATACAATTATTCTTGATACTGCCGGTCGTCTGCACATTGATGATGAAATGATGAACGAAGTTGCAGATATAAAAAATATAGTTTCTCCAGAAGAAACGCTTTTTGTTGTCGATTCCATGACAGGGCAGGATGCAGTAAATTCTGCTAAAGCATTTGATGAAATTGTTAATTTTGATGGTATTGTTCTCACAAAATTAGATGGCGATGCAAGGGGAGGAGCAGCTCTTTCCATCAGGTCTGTTGTTGGAAAACCGATTAAATTTGTAAGTAATGGGGAAAAACTTGATGAAATGGAAGGCTTTTTCCCGGATAGAATGGCATCGCGTATTTTGGGTAAAGGTGACGTGGTTTCACTGGTTGAAAAGGCACAAAAAAGCTTTGATGAGAGTGAAGCAGAGGAGCTGGAGGAAAAACTTCGTAAAAATAAATTTGATTTTAATGATTTTCTTAAGCAAATTAAAGTTATTAAGAAAATGGGTTCTTTGTCATCCCTGATTGGGATGATTCCGGGTCTGGGTAATCAACTGAAAAATGCAGAACTTAATGATGATGCATTGGTTAAAGTTGAAGCAATAATTAACTCGATGACCACGGTTGAAAGGCACAGTCCTAAAATATTAAACGGCAACAGGCGTAAAAGAATTGCCCGTGGCAGTGGAACGTCAATACAGGATGTTAACCGTTTAGTAAAACAGTTTTCGGATATGCGGAAGATGATGAGTAAGATTTCTAAAAAAGGATTCTCTAAATCATCATTAAATAATTTAAAATTTAATTGAATAATGAAAAAATCATGGAGGATAATTAATTGGCAGTTAAGCTAAGATTAAGAAGAATGGGAAAGAAAAAGCAGCCCATCTATAAAGTGGTAGCAGCCGATGCAAGATCGCCGCGTGACGGTAAATTTCTAGAAGTTGTTGGGCTTTATAATCCTTTAACAAAACCTCATACTATTGAGATAAAGGAAGACAGGGTGCTTTACTGGCTGGATAATGGCGCACAACCTACTAACACTGTTAAAAGTTTATTAAGGCAGCAGGGAATAACCCTTAAAAGGGAACTTGCAAAAAAGGGACTTGATGCCGAAAAGGTTGAAGCCGAAATGGAGAACTGGAAAAAATTAAAAGAAGCCAGTTCTAAAAAGAAAACAGTTAAAAAGAAATCAAAGAAACAAGCAGCTGATGACAAAACTTCAGAAACAGTTGTTGCAGAAAAACCTGCTGAAACAGTAGTTGCAGAAAAACCTGCTGAAACAGTAGTTGTAGAAAAACCTGTAGAAACAGTAGTTGTAGAAAAACCTG
>CBEPPX010000125.1:0-5979 GCA_965511205.1 uncultured Ignavibacteriales bacterium
TAAACTGGTACGAACATTTAATTGACGGCAACTTCGATGGTGCCAGGGATGTAGCTACCGCTGATATGGATGGCGATGGTGATCCAGATATAATTGGTGTTGCCCAAGAAGACTCGGATATCAGCTGGTGGGATGTAACATGTTGTGTTGGATCCAGTGAACTTGTTTCGAGTATTCTCGATATTCAGGTTGGTGCCGACTGGGACAGCCTAACCTGGACTTCAGACGAACCTTCCGGAACATCAATATATTTCCAGGTAAGGAGTTCCATTGATCCCCAAAATATGGGTAATTGGTCCGTAGACATTACAACACCCGGAAGTCTGGAGAATTATCTTAATGATGGTGATCGATATGTCCAATATAAAGTCATATTCGAAACCGTTAATCCCGAACTCTCACCTGTTCTTGAGGATGTTACTATTAGCTGGAGTGAATTAGTAGGTATTGACGATGAGTATAATTTTACCAAGCCGTCTGCTTTTCAACTGCTCCCGAATTATCCAAATCCATTTAATCCTACTACTACAATTAAATATTCAATTCCAACGGACGGATTTGTAAAGCTAAGTGTCTTTAATGCTCTTGGAGAAGAAGTAAGTGCGCTGGTAAACGAATTTAATTCAGCAGGTAGTTATGAGATTAACTTTGACGCTGGCGGATTAAGCAGTGGGATATATTATTATAGATTAACATCAAATAGTTTCATAGAAATAAAAAAGATGGTCCTTATACGCTAATCCAGATAAAATTCGGGACGGCTCAGAAATGTTGATTAAATAAGAAGTAATAAGTCTTTTTATCTGAACCCCTATCAATGAAAATTGGTGGGGGTTTATTATTAGTTGACATTTGACAAATATATTTTGCTTGCGACTTAGCAATCATATAATAAAATGTTGTGACAATTTCGTGATGAATTATTGAATTAATATTATTACATTGAAAAAAAATTAAAAGGTCAGCGAGGTGCAATGAAAACACCATATCTTGCAATCCTGTTAATTCTTCTTACCTTCTTAGGTAAATCGCGAGCGCAAATAAATCCCAAAGCAGAATTTTTTAATAACACAAAAATTCATAAGCCGCAAACAACATTAAACAATGAATATCTCGAAAGAATCGGTGAATGGCCATACGGCTCTTCTTTGAGTGTAGCTGTAGACAGTCTCCGTGATATTATTTTTCTTGGTAGTGGAGGAGCAGTTTTAATCTTGTATGGAAGCGATGTGACAAATCCTCAATTAATTACAGATACAATAAGAACGACCGGCCTAGTTGAGGATATATTTTACGATGCATCAATGGAAAGATTATATCTTGCCTGCGGTGAGGGCGGATACGAAATCTGGAACGTAGAAGATCCGGCTAATCCTTTCTTCTATAGCAGGAATGAGATTTACTATTTTGATGTTGAAACACCCGTGGGACATGTTCAGGTGTTAGGAGATTTTGCTGTTTTTGAATGTTCCTGGGGTTATATCCATTCAGTGGATGTATCCGATCCTTATAATCCATTCCAGGTTTCTTTTAATGGATTTGTCGGCAATCCAGCCCATAATATTCATATCGATCAGGCAGGTTACATTCATGCTACAGGCCAGCATAAATATGTAATATTATATCTGGATGCAAATGGACAATTATATTCTGCCGGGGATCTTGATATTTACAATTGTAATGCAGTATTTGGTGGTAACCAGGCTTCATACGTAGGTCAGGAAGAATATTTATATATAATATACAGCGGAGGAAGTAGTTCAACTAATGTGGGCGGACTTACACACATAGAAGTAAGAGGAAATTTAGCTTACATCATTAATAATAATGGACTACATATTTGGGATGTATCAAATAATAATAATCCATTCTTGTTAAGCAGTATTGGATTGGAATCGTATCCTCAAGATTTATATGTAGCCGGCAATTATGTATACGTTTCAGTTGGTGCAAGTGGACTTAATATCGTTGATGTAAGAAATTCATCGGAACCTACACTTGTGGGTTCCTTTGATACTTACTCGGTAGCAGTCGACAGCCATATAAAGGATGATGTTGCATATGTGGCTCATTCCGACGATGGGTTATTGATGATAGATATTTCAAATCTCGAATACCCAGAATTGATAGGACAATTTGAGACATCCAGTTTTAACTACGATGTAAAATTAAAAGACAGTCTTGCATTCATCACTTGTTGGGAAGATGGTTTCAAAATTATTAATGTCTTTGATCCGACCTCTCCAGTATTGCTATCCAGTCTATCAAGTTTTAATGCGTGGAAACTCGAAATAAACAACAACTATGCTTATGTAGAAGAGATATATCCTCCAAACACATCAGGTAATATTAAAATTATTAATATTACCGATCCTTATAATCCTGTTGAAGTAAGCAGTATCCAGATACCAGGCTTAGGGTATCAATTGGTTTATTATAATGGTTATCTGTTCGTTGCCTGCTATGATGCAGGTTTAAGGATATTGAACGTTTCCGATCCCCTGAATCCCTTTGAGGTAACTAGTTTTTCTTTGCCTGATGTACTGGATATTTATATAAGAGATAACGAAGCATTTGTATGTGCTGCTGACTGGCCATCAAATAGTGGTGGATTTTATATTTTTGATATAACCAATCCTGAAATACCAATAGTAAAAGGTTATTACGGAACTGCCGGATTTTTTCCCAGAGATGTCTCTGTAGCTGATAGTTTTGCTTACGTGAGCGACGGAGATGATATTAGGTTATTTTATTTAACCGATTCCGATCCAATTTATATTGATCAATACCGCCTTCCTGATTTAATATCCAGTATATTCTCTGAGGGGAAATATCTTTACATTTCTGATTCAAAAGCTGGATTGAGCATCTATAAAAACAATCTGATAGAAGATCCACCACCACTAAACTGGGAATTTCAAATAAGTGGGACTACTCAAGATATATGGGCAGTTCACTTTACAAGTTTGACAGACGGTTGGGCTGCCGCCGATGACGGTTTATTACTCCACACTACCGATGGAGGAGATAATTGGAATATTATTCAGCTCGGTGGTTATTTTGATGATTTTAGGGATATTACATTCGTTAATGAAAATACCGGTTGGGTTTGTGGTGAAAACAGTAAAATGTTTAAAACAACTAACGGTGGACAAAATTGGTTCGAGCTTACTGTTCCCACTACCTCAGTTATAAGATCAATGTGCTTCTTAAATGAATCACTCGGCTGGGCAGTTACACTTGAAGACCATCTTATATTAAAGACGTCAGACGGCGGGCAAACATGGACGCAGCAGAATAGTGGTTTATCGGGTAATCTACATCATGTAGACGTCTTTTTTACTGATGAAAATAACGGATTTATAACCGGATTTATTTTAACAAGCCCGCAATTTGAAAATTATATTTTAAAAACCACCAATGGTGGTCAGACCTGGTCTGCAAACTTTAATTTTATAACACAGACTATGAGTTCGATTTTTTTCATAAATCATGATGTTGGATGGATTGGTGGATTTGATGGATTTTTAATTAAGACAATAGACGCTGGCAATACCTGGCAAATACAAAATAGCGGAACTAGTGAAGTTATAACAGAATTATACTTTAGTGATGTAAACAGCGGATGGTTTACAGGATTTGATGGAGCCCTTTACCAAACCAGCGATGGTGGAAGCTCCTGGCTTCAACATGATGTTTTAATACAGGATATTCTACGCTCAGTTTACTTTGTTAATGAAGCAAATGGTTGGGTTGTTGGGAGTAACGGTATTATTCTTCATTATCATGAATCTGTTACTAATATCGATAACGAAGATGTTCAGGCTCCAAATAATTTTGCTCTGTCACAGAACTTTCCAAACCCGTTTAATCCAAGTACAGTTATTAGCTTCTCGGTACCAGAAGATAATACCATCGTTTCTCTAAAGGTATATAACCTTCTTGGAGAAGAGGTTGAAACATTAATTAACCAAATTGTCCCTGCAGGAAATCACAAAGTACAGTTTGATGCATCAGGTTTACCAAGCGCTGTTTACTTCTATACATTAACCGCAGATAACTTTTTTGAGACGAAGAAAATGGTTTTGCTGCGATGAAGTTTAATGACAATTCAATAAATGGGAGTAGAAAGATGAGCAACAAGAAGTTGTATTCTGCTAACAAAAAAATAATTTCTAATCTTCTGTTTTATCTGATTTTACTCGGTCCTTATATAGCGATCAGTGCCGATACCTGGCAGGCACAGATTAGCGGTATTGGTAATTCACTAAGATCAGTTTTTTTCCTGGATGAATTCAATGGATGGACAGTAGGTAGTTATGGTGCTATTGTGCATACTACTAACGGAGGAGAAAATTGGAACCAGCAAACCAGCGGATCTAACGAAGATTTTAATTGCGTTTATTTTATAGATACTGCAACAGGATGGATTAGCGGATCACAGGGAACCATTCTTAAGACTATAGATGGTGGAAACAGCTGGTCCCCTCAAAATAGCTTCACAGTATACAATTTACTCTCAATACACTTTGCCACTGATTCAACCGGATGGGTAGTTGGTACAAATGGAACAATATTAAAAACCACAAACGGGGGTACTAACTGGATACCACAAAACAGTCCATTCTCTGAAGTTATCAGCGATGTTGATTTCGTTGATGCCCTTAATGGCTGGGCTGCAGCTTATGAATCAGGAGCCACATCCAGTACAATACTTAAAACAACTGATGGCGGAGATTTATGGGAAATAGTAACTGTACCGATGCTTATACCTTGGCCTGTGATATCGATAGATTTCATTAATAGAGATATTGGCTGGCTGGTTGGATACTTAGAGATTATTTATAAAAGTACAGACGGTGGAAACACCTGGTTTGAACAAACAGGTGTTTCATCGATTCCCGAGGTATTCTATTCTGTTAGCTTTGCCGATGAAAATAACGGTTGGGCAGTTGGCTATGGTGGTGTGATTGCCCATACTGCCGATGGTGGAAATCTCTGGACTGCACAAGCCAGTGGAACTACTAATATTCTCTGGGACGTTTATTTCGTGAATCCGACCACTGGTTGGGTAGTGGGAAATAACGGATTAATTTTAAAATACACGATCCCCGTATTTGTAGAAGAGAATGAATTAGTCTCAGCACCTAATAAATTTATTCTGTACAATAATTATCCAAATCCTTTTAATCCAGCAACTTTAATTAAATATTCAATTCCGGAGAGTGGTACTGTGAAGTTGACAGTATATAATGCTTTGGGAGAAGCAGTTAAGACTTTGGTAAATAACTATGTAGAGGCTGGAACTTATACAATTAATTTTAATGCTTCCGATTTAAGCAGTGGGATTTATTATTACAGATTACAGACAAATACTTTTATTGAAGCGAAGAAGATGCTGTTATTGAAATGAAAAATAAACTTTTAATAATGCTATTAAACTTTTTCAATCAAAATTATAGGAGTAAAAAATGTTTAAGAAGACGCTAATTTTGTTAATTTCGATAGCAGTTGGATCTTTGGCAATTGCCCAAACTGCTATACAAACTGACTGGTCGGGGGGACCAGGGGTGTCGGGCCCTGTTCTCAACTGGGGTAATACATTCGATATGGAAAACGGTGTTAATTGGTATTCTTCAACAGGAGAATTGAATCTCGCCTATTCTTCACCGATAGAGCATCTTATCTCTGGTAGTTATGTTAGGGCTAACTACACATGTCCGGTCGATATAGATGGCGACGGTGATACGGACATTCTGGGTGCAGCTGGTCGTTATGGCCCACCTTACTTTTTTTCCGGCAGGATAGACTGGTGGGAGAATACCGACAGCTCGGGTACCAGTTGGACTCTTCATACCGTGGATAATAATTTCCCATCCGCTCCAGTAATCTGTAGCGCCGATTTGGATGGCGATGGGGATATTGACATAATAGGTGGTGCCCATGGCACCATAAACGATTTAGCATGGTGGGAGAATA
>CBEPPX010000126.1:0-5898 GCA_965511205.1 uncultured Ignavibacteriales bacterium
GCAACAAAAAATGCAGTAATAAAGAAGACCCATTTAAACTTTGGAAATAATCTCCACAAAAAAGTTGCAGCAGCAAAATTGTTTAATGCATGATTTGATGGGAATGAGAAACTGCCCCTGCAGTCAATAGGAGTTATAACATCCGGCAATACATTACATGGTCTTATTCTCTGGAAAATCTCCTTCAATAATTTATATCCTGTCTGGTCTGTAAATATGATTAAAATAATTATTCCGGCAACAGCAATCCTTCCGCGTTTACCACCTTTTGTAACAGCTATGCCGGCAAGAATAATGTAAGCTATATACCAGTTGTTTACATCCGTAATAATTGAAAAAAACTTATCCAAAAATCCGGTAGAAAGGGTGTGATTAAAGAAGTAAAATATTGCTAAATCAATTGAATAGAGTATATCCATATTGGCATTATATGTGATGGATTATTTTGATACACAATGTAAGAAAAAATTGTGAATACAGTAAATAATTGTAACTGATTTTAATTATTTCAAATTATTGGTAGTTAATAGTGTCAACTGAAGTAAGCAATAGTCTTTTCGACTTTATTTTTAAAAGCAAAATTCCATATTCACAAAGGGGATATTCGGAAGTTAAACAAAGCTCTTTCTCACTTGTAATTGTACCGGTAAAAATAATGGCATTGCTGGTAGCAATTTTTGGTCTTTTGGCAATGATTTTCGAAATTAAATATTTTACTGAATATTCTATCCAGATATACATAATAAGGTTATCATCCACACTGATCGCTTTTTCAGTTCTAACATTACTAACCACGCAGTTTGCAGAAAAATATTCAATCTACCTAGTTCACCTGCTGCTGCTTACAATTATTACATCTTCGGGCTTAATGATTTATTACCTTCCCTCAACTTTACTGGTAAACTCAAGTATTATTGGTTTAATGGTTTTTACATCAGCCCTGTTTTTAAGCTGGGAAGTAAGACACCAAATAATAGTAGCAATTTATTATAACGCAGTATTTGCCGGCGCAATACTCCTTAACGACCGTGCTGTTTACTTTTTACCCAATATGTTCGAATCCGTGGTGTTTGTTTTAGTACTTAGTGTAGTTTCGATAATTGCCTGTGCGGTAAATTTTAAAATGAGATTAATGCTTGCCGAAAAAAATATTTCAGTTGAAATTTCGGAAAAAAAATTCAAGTCAATATTTCATAATTCGGCAGAGGGAATTTTCCAATCAACCCTGGATGGAAAGTGGTTAACACTTAATAAAACCTGCGCTGATATACTTGGTTATAATAGTACTGATGAGCTTGCTAAAGTAGGTGTAGATGATCTTTATTTGGATACTGATGAGAGAACTAAAATTCTTAATGAACTTAAAGAAAAAAAGCAGGTAGTTAACCGCAAGCTAAAACTGAGGAAAAAGGACGGAACAGAGGCAGTTGTTATATTGAACAACCGGTTGGTTACCGGCGAAGACGGCAGTAAATATCTTGAAGGAAATATACACGACGTAACGGAGCAAACCAGGGCTGAAGAGATGCGAAGACTTGCCGAAGAAGCATTAACAGCTGAGAAAATAAAATCTGAAAATCTTACCAAAGAAGCATTGAGATTAAGCGGAACAAAAAGCAAATTCCTGGCAAATATGAGCCACGAAATAAGAACTCCGATGAATGGTATTTTGGGATTTCTTACACTTATAGAAGCTGGTGCGTACGAAAATAAAGATGAGCTTAAACAATTTTCATCAAGTGCTAAACTCTCAGCCGAATCATTACTGGATGTCATCAATTCGGTTCTTGATTTATCAAAAATTGAAGCGGGAAAAGCACAAATAGAAGAACAGGATTTTAATCTTATAAAAGTTATTGATCATTCAATATCTGTTATTACCCCCATAGCAATAGAAAAACAGATTACCATCTTTAGAGAAATTCCGGACAATGTGGAAGCAGATTTAATAGGAGATCAAACAAAGATTAGACAAATACTTATTAATCTTTTAAGCAATGCTGTTAAATTTACTTCAAACGGTTCAATTGAAATTAAAGTTAGAACTAAACGCGAAGAAGACGACGACATAAGACTATTCATTTCTGTTATTGACACTGGTATTGGAATTCCTGCGGACAAAGTAACGCAACTCTTTAAACCCTTTTCACAGGTTGATGGTTCAGAAAGTCGCCAGCTTGGCGGCACCGGTTTGGGCTTAGTAATTTGTAAGGAGTTTGTAAACCTGATGGGTGGTAAGATAGGAGTATCGAGCGAAAAAGGGTATGGAAGCAGTTTTAATTTCGATATAAAACTTAGAGTACAGTCTCCTGCAACTATGCAGGATAGCTATAAAGGTGATGCGATTGTAACAAAGCAAAACGAAACGGAAGCGGCTTTGTTACCAAGGAAAGATGAAAAAGAACTCGCAGCCGCACGGGGTGAACATCATGTGCTGCTTGCCGAAGATAACATGATAAATCAAAAAGTTTCTATAAAGATACTTAACAGAGCTGGTTATAATGTAACAGCCGTTAGCAACGGTGCTGAAGTACTGGACGCAGTTGACAAGTATAAATTTGACTTGATACTAATGGATATTCAAATGCCCGAAGTTGATGGATATGCTGCAACTAAAGAGCTTCGCAAACTGAATAACGGCTATTCTAAAATTCCGATTATTGCTTTAACGGCACACGCACTTATTGGCGACCGCGAAAAATGTATTGAAGCCGGTATGAACGATTATCTTACAAAACCAATAGTTGCAGATAAACTAATAGTTAAAATTGATTCTTTACTTAAAATCGATCAGTACAAACCGGAACCTGTTGCCATAGTTTTACAGGATGAGCCGGTGATTTTTGATTATGAACGCTTAAAAAAAGTGAGTATGAATGATACAGAATTTGAAAAAGAACTGCTTACATCCTTTTTAGAAGATATTAATAATAAATTGGAAAAGATGACCGAACTAATAGACTTAAAGGATATGGCTAAGATTATGAAACTGGCACATACAATTAAAGGTGCAAGTTACTCAGTTGGTGCACAACAACTCGGCGATGAAGCGTTTGCCATTGAAATATCCTGTAAAAGTGATGACTTGGAAAGTGTTTTTGACCGGATGAATAAATTAAGAAGGGCATATTCGGATACTAAAACCGAGATAAGAAATTACCTTGGTTAAATAATTCAACCAGGTAAAACATATCTTTTGCAAAAAATATATTATAACTATTTTAACACTGATAAAACTTCAGAAAGAAAAAACCGGTCTATTTAGCAGCTTCTTCTGCTATAGGTTCATTTTCGTGCTCAAATTTAATAAGAACATTTTTGATTATTTCAATTGCCCAATCAATTTCATCTTTAGTGATTACAAGTGGTGGTGCAAATCGAATTATATCGCCATGAGTTGGTTTTGCAAGTAAGCCGTTGTTCTTTAACTCAACACAAACATCCCACGCAGTCTTACCGCTTTTTGTAGGTTTTATTACAATTGCATTTAGTAGTCCTTTTCCTCTAACAAGAGTGAGAATATTAAGTTCCTCAACTAACTTTTGCATTTTGCTGCGGAAGTATTCACCCAGCTCGGCAGCTCTTTCTGAAAGGTTTTCATCCTTAAGTACCTGCAGCGCCGCAATTGCAACTTTGCCTGCGAGCGGGTTACCCCCAAAAGTTGATCCATGCTGTCCAGGTTGTATACATAGCATTATTTCATCATCAGCAAGCACAGCAGAAATTGGAATAACCCCGCCGGATAATGCTTTACCCAGGATAAGAATATCGGGTCTCACGTTTTCGTGATCGGAAGCAAGCATTTTACCGGTTCGTGCAAGTCCTGTTTGTACTTCGTCACAAATAAGCAGAACGTTTTTCGCTTTACATAATACTTCAACTTTTTTCAGGTAACCATCATCAGGCACAAAAACCCCGGCTTCTCCCTGTATGGGTTCAACTAAAAATGCTGCAACGTTCGGATCTTCCAGGGCTTTTTCTAAAGCGGGGATATCATTATAAGGAATTATTTCAAAACCCGGAAGGTAAGGACCAAAGCCGTCTCTGCATTCAGGATCAGTAGAAGCAGAAATTGCTGCCATTGTTCTTCCATGAAAATTTCCTTCGGCAAATATTATTTTTGCCTGGTTATTCGGAATCCCTTTTACTGTGTAAGCCCATTTACGTGCAAGTTTTATAGCAGTCTCATCTCCTTCAACGCCTGTGTTCATCGGCAGGACTTTATCATACCCAAAAAATTCGGTGATAAATTTTTCATACTCCCCCAAAACGCTGTTATAAAATGCGCGCGAAGTTAACGTAAGTTTTTTTGCCTGTTCGGTTAAAGCGTTAATAATTTTTGGATGGCAGTGTCCCTGGTTTACTGCGGAATATGCAGATAGAAAATCGAGATACTTTTTACCTTCAACATCCCAAACCCAAACGCCTTCACCCCTGTCTATAACAACATCTAAGGGATGATAATTGTGTGCACCATACTTTTCTTCAAGTTTAATATAATCGTGTGAAGTCATTTTAAAATTCCATATTTAATTAAAAACTACTGATTTTTGTCCCGCAAAGTTAAACTTATGTTCTGTTAGTTTCAATGAAATTAGATCATCTGAATATAAAAAGAAGAGCAGAATAGAAAATTATTTACTAATTTAGGATTCGAAATCGATCATCAGGGTTTCTTAAAAAGAAAGGGAAAAAATATGGTAGTAGAAACACATTCGATAAATTTTAAAACAAACGGTAACTGCGATATTATTGATATAACAGGAAAAGTTGAAGCAGTTCTCTCTGAATCAAGTTTTGATGAAGGGAACATGCTTCTTTTTGCCGGCGGTTCCACGGCTGGGATAACTACAATTGAATACGAGCCCGGGCTGTTGAAGGATTATCCAAAATTCTTCGATCGCATTGCTCCCGTAAATATTAATTATGAACATGATAATACCTGGCACGATGGGAATGGTCATTCACATGTAAGAGCTTCTTTACAGGGCGCTTCCCTCACAGTTCCTTTTGTTAATGGAAGTCTTACACTTGGAACTTGGCAGCAGATCATTTTTGTTGATTTTGATAATCGTTCCCGTAACAGGGAAGTTGTTGTTCAGATAATGGGCAGGAAAAAAGAAGAATAAAAACACTAAGATATTTTCACCAGGTTCTTCTCTTATTTTGTTAATTCTGATAAAATTATTGCCGAAGCCGAAGCTACATTAAGTGATTCTGCTTCTCCTTTGCCGGGGATTGTAATTTTTTTATCGATGATAGAAAGTAATTCTTCTGAAGGCCCGTTCGATTCGTTAGCCAGAAATAAGATTGTATGTTCCCCCTTTTTGAAATCATAAAGGTTTTCTCCATTTAAATCACCGCATAAAAATTCATAACCGGATTTCTTTAGAAATGCGATCTCATCAAGTGCAATATCTTCAAATATATTAACGTGAAAACATGATCCCATCGAAGAGCGGATAGCTTTAGGATTAAAAATTTCGGAAGATTCTTTACTAAGAAAAATATTTTGAATGCCGAACCAATCGCAAGTGCGAATTATTGTTCCAAGATTTCCTGGATCAGAAATATTTTCGAGATAAACTAACAGTTGGTCATCAAGAGAAAGTAGGTTCAGTTTGTTTTTCTTTATTTCAAATACTGCAGCAATACCTTGTGGAGTTTTAGTATCAGAAATTTTATTATAGTCTACGGATTTGAGTATAGCAACTTTAAAATTCCTGCTTTCCAGGTTTTTAAAGAATAGATCTTCTTCAACGGCAAATTTATTTGTAACAAAAACTATCTCGCAATTAAATTCACTTTCAATTCCTTCGTAAACAGATTTCTTTCCTTCAACAATAAACTTTTTTCCATTTGCCCGGAATTTCTTCTTTAAAAGTGATGAATAATATT
>CBEPPX010000127.1:0-5880 GCA_965511205.1 uncultured Ignavibacteriales bacterium
CATCAATGCACAGGAATTTTCAGAGAGTTTTACAGCATCAATAAATGGTACAATTGAAAACTCAGTAGTTAACCCATCAGCAATGATCTCCTCAGAGAATGGAAAGTACTGGTGCACTTTTAGAATAGATGAAGTAACGGATGAAATGCGTGAGTTAAGCAATCTAAAGTTTTATGAGAATGAAAATTTCCTTTTCTCTCTGGCAAAAGTTCCGGGCAGTGATTTGGAAATCTCCAATTCGGGCTTTATTGTTTTTTATGATCATTCGGAACATTATAAAGGCAAACTAAAGATTCTTGCTTATTCTGCTGATGGTGATTTCTTTTTCGAAAAATCCTTTAAAGGAGCCACTCTTTTTAAATTCTCTTCTTCCGGCAATTTATTCGGGGTAAAAACGCCTGATGGAATTAATATTATTTCTTTGGATACTGGCAGCAGTTCTGTGATTAATATAGGTCTTCAGTTTGCAATTGATGAAACGACCGACGGTAATGAGACAATTGCAGTCGCTGAACGGAATAAGATTCTATTATATAAAAAATCCGAATTGATCAGAACAATTAATTTGGATATGGAACTACCGAGAAAAGTAATCATCGCACCAAAGCATAGTATTGTGGGGGTTATAGATAAATACAATCTTATTGTGTACTCAACCATTAGTGGGGATATTATTTTTGAAGATCAAATAGGTGGAGAATTTTCTTTTCGCGATCTTAAAATTGTTGATGATAAAATAATAGCTGGTATTCATAAAAGAAACAAGGAAGAATCAACTGGTTCATTTCGAGTTTACAATCTGAATGGAAATCTTCTGAATGAAAATTTAGGAGAAACCAAATCATTAAAAAATTATAGCAAATTAAATCTTCAACAAAAATCTCAATCCGGTTACGATCCTATCCCTTGGCCCTTTTTCCCCTTCGATAGTATGCGCACTGTTTGGAATCATTACGAACAGCATATGGGATTGGGAGGAAATGATTCTTATCTTCACCAGGGTTTGGATTTGATAACACCAATCGGTGAACCGACATTTTCCGTTATAGATGGATATGTAAAACTTGTTTTAACATTAGGCGGGGCATCTTATTGGAGAACAGCAGTAAGCGACACCCAGGTTGCCGGTATTTCCGATGGCTGGCTTTCGGCTCACCTGATCGAAAACACCATTCAGTTTGATATTGGCGACACAGTACAGGTTCACGACTATCTAGGAGATATAATAGAGTGGAGCAGCACCTGGGGACATATACATTTTGTGGAAATAAAAGATTCCGGGTTGGTCTGGTTCTATGCCGACGATGAATGGGGGATAAATTTTAATCCTATGCTCGCACTTCAACCTTATCCTGATACCACTGCGCCGTATATTGATCCTGTATTTGGATGGTCTAAGTTTGCATTCGCCATTAATGAATCAGCAATCTATTTACAGCCCGATAGTCTGTTTGGTGAAATTGATATTATTGTTAAAGTTGTTGATTATGCTGGAGACTCAGAATGGCAGCAGCCGGCTTACACTACATGGTACACAATAAAAAGAATTTCCGATAATGAAATAATAAAACCCAAAACTCTTGGACATATTCTTAATCACAAATATCCCTTTTATGATGGCGGGAATTATCAACCTTATGCAGGTGTGATCTATCAAAGAGATAATACGCTCCCTCCTTCGGGATGGTCAAATGAGCAGAGAAATTATTATCACAACTTAACAAACAGCAATGGTGATTCGCTGGTTGAACTTTCTGAAAAAGCTCTTGCATTCGATACAGATAATTTTCAGGATGGAGAGTATAAAATAATTGTTGAAGTGTATGATGAAGCCGGTAATTTTGATATCGATAGTATGGATGTCCAGTTTAAAAACGGTAATCCAGTTAAAACTGAAAATGAAGAAGGAAAAATTTATACTTATAGTATAGAACAGAATTACCCAAATCCATTTAACCCAAACACTACAATCAGATTTACGATTCCTCAATTACGATTTATGATATTGAAGGTTTACGATGTTTTAGGCAATGAAATTACAACTCTTATTAATGAAGAAAAACCTGCGGGAAGTTATGAAGTTGAATGGAATGCAACCAATTTCCCAAGCGGAGTATATTTTTATCAATTAAAGGCTGGTTCATTTATTCAAACAAAAAAAATGCTGCTGATTAAATAACAAATTAAGCTTATTAAAAATCCTGCACATTGAAGATTCAGGCTAACAAAATTTGACATCAGCACGAAGTCTGTGAATCTTATATGAGTAATTTTTGTGTTACCATAATATGAAAGAATATTATTTTTTATTAAGTTAAATTAAGATTTCTGATAATTTCTATATCCAAATTAACCTCGGCTGAATATTTTATATCTTGAGATTCAGTAAAATTCATATCAATAAATTAACCCAAATAATAATTAATAACGAAGGATAACTATGAAAACTTTTTTCTTGTTTACGTTTTCTTTTCTTTTCCTCTCAACCGGAATTTTATTAGCCCAGACGGCAGAAATTCCATTTTACTATCAAACCTATGAATTGGAATCAGGTTACTTTAACGGCAGCAATGTTATAGGTGTGAATCCACAAAATGTATATAGTGTCACAGTGCAAATAGATAATATTCCCTGGTTAGCTCTTCGATTTGAAGATGCCAATCTTGGTGAGGGAAGTTATTTAATCATTACTTCACTAAAGGATGGCTATTGGCAAAAACTAAATACAACTACTTTAGAACAATGGAAAAATTCCAGTGCATTTTTTAACGGACATGCCGTTGAAGTTCGATTGTTCGTTGCGCCTTTGGATAAGAATATTTTCTTTAAAATAAATGAAATTGTTGCTGGTGAATGGGGAACGGCTAGTGTTATAGAAAGTATTTGTGGGCCAACTGATGATAGGATTTCTTCAAATCAACTAGCCACTGGAAGATTGGTGAGCATTGGCTGTACTGCCTGGATTATTCCAAACGGAAAAATTGTTTCTGCAGGTCACTGCCTTGATGGCAGTGGTGCAAATGTACTGGAGTTTCAAGTTCCACCCTCTTTACCGAGTGGAACAATTCAGCATCCCGGTCCGGAAGATCAATATTCAGTTGATGTTTCAACAAAAATATTTACCAATGGTGGAGTTGGAAATGATTGGGGAGTATTTGAAGTATTTCCTAATTCAATCACAAGTTTAATGCCTAAAGATGCTCAGGGAGCTTTCTGGCCGCTGGTGCGGGATCTTGGTCCTGATTCAATTCGCATTACAGGTTATGGAGTTGATAATGGTGCCGCAAATCAAACACAGCAAACGCACATAGGTCCAAATTTTGGGTCTTCAGGTACAACAATGAGGTATGTTACTGATACGCAAGGTGGAAACTCTGGCAGCCCTGTTATTAACGGGCTTACTGGCGAAGCAGTTGGTGTTCATACGCATGGAGGTTGCAATTCTTCAGGCGGTAATAATAATGGAACAAGTACATTTCATTCTGCTTTCTGGACTGCAGTTGATTCTGGTGCAGGCGTTATCCCCGTTGAACTGGAAGCATTTCTTGTTAATCCGGTTGATGATAAAGTTAATTTAACCTGGACAACAGCTACTGAATTAAACAATTCCGGATTCAATATAGAAAGAAGAAATCAAAATAGTGTAGAATGGTTTGAAGTTGCATTTGTTAAAGGAAAAGGTACTACAACAGAACGTAATACTTATACTTACACAGACGATGAGCTCCAGGTTGGAACTTATTTTTATAGGTTAAGACAGGTTGATTTTGATGGCACATTCACTTACAGCCCAATTGTAGAAGTAAGTGTAATGACCCCTGATGATTTTACTCTTTTCCAGAATTATCCTAACCCGTTTAACCCATCTACAAAGATTAAGTTTGCGATACCGGTTAAAACTCAGCTTCGACTAAATGTTTACAATATGTTGGGTGAAAAGGTAGCTGAAGTATTCAGTGGTACATTAGAAGGTGGATTCCATGAGTTCGTTTTCGATGCAGCAAATCTTTCTTCAGGAGTTTATGTTTATAGAATTGAATCAGATAAATTTACTGATTCAAAAAAGATGTCTGTTCTAAAATAAACTTTCTTAATATATTACTTTCAAAGCCCGGCTTATCCAAGTCGGGCTTGATTGCTAGTCGTTAATTGATTTATTCAAAATAAAATCGTTGATTTAAATATGACTTTCTGAGGAACGTTTGTTAAACCTATTGGAGAGGGTTATGAATATTAAAAATATCCTTCTCGCCTGAGCGGCGCTTAGGCATACGGCTGGATGGATTTAAGCATTAACATTCATGAACTAGTTGGATTATATGATGTTCACTTTGTGAGAAGTGAAGTTACTACACTTGTAAATGAAGATAAACCTGCAGGAGAATATGAAGTTGAATTTGCAGCGTCATGGTTTCCAAGCGGAGTTTATCTCTATCAATTGAGAGTTTACCCCGCAGGATGTGGACCAGGTGATTTTATTGAAACTAAGAAGTTGACGTTGATTAAATAACAAATTAAGCTTATTAAAAATCCTGCACATTGAAGATTCAGGCTAACAAAATTTGGCATTAGCACGAAATGTACGAATCTTGCTCGAGTAATTTTTTATTGCCATAATTTGAAAGAAGTTTAATATTTATTAAGTTAAACGAAAATTTTTGATAATTTCTATATCTAAATCAAACCTGGCAGAATATTTTATATAGTGAGTTTCAGAAAAATCCATACCAAATTAACCCAAATAATAATTAATAACGCAGGATAATTATGAAAACTTTTTTCTTGTTTACGTTTTCTCTTTTCTTCCTCTCATCTGGAATTTTATTAGCCCAACCGGTAGAAATTCCTTATCATTTTGAACCTTATGAATTGGAGTCAGGATTCTTTAATGGCAGTAACCAGGCAGGCAATACTATTGAAGTTTATTCTGCTACTATAAGGATTGATGATTTTCCCTGGATGGGGCTTCATTTCAGCAAAGCAGATCTTGGCCGTGAAAGTTATATGATTATAACTTCATTAAAAGATGGCTTATGGCAAAAACTGGATGCAGTTAGTATCGAACAATGGAATAATCACAGTGCATTCTTTAACGGGAATACAGTGAAGATTCAACTATTTGCCGCACCGTTTGATGTAGATGTTTTCGTTAACATCGATGAAGTTATTGTTGGAGATTGGTATGGCGGCTCACCATATAGTAGCCAATGCGGTCCAACTGATGATAGAATTTCATCAAATCAACCGGCAACCGGAAGATTGGTTAGCATTGGATGTACAGCCTGGATTATTCCAAACGGAAAGATTGTTTCTGCAGGTCACTGTCTTGATGGCAGTGGAGCAAATATATTGGAGTTTCAGGTTCCTCCCTCCTTACCAAGCGGAACAATTCAGCATCCCGGCCCGGAAGATCAATATTCAGTTGATGTTTCAACAAAAATATTTACTAACGGCGGTATTGGAAATGATTGGGGAGTATTTGAAGTATTCCCTAATTCAGTTACAAGTTTAATGCCAAAAACAGCACAAGGTGCTTTCTGGCCCCTGGTGCAGGATCTTGGTCCTGATTCAATACGCATAACGGGCTATGGAGTTGATAATGGTGTAGCAAACCAGACACAGCAAACACACATAGGTCCAAATTTTGGTTCTTCGGGCACAACAATGAGATATGTAACTGATACGCAAGGCGGAAACTCAGGGAGCCCGGTTATTAACGGACTTACCGGTGTTGCAGTTGGTGTACATACACATGGTGGATGTAGTTCTTCAGGTGGTAATAATAACGGAACAAGCACATTTCACGCTGCTTTTTGGGCTGCAGTTGATATGGGTGCTGGAGGTTGTCCAGTTGTCGCTGCTTCTAATCCTAATCCTGCT
>CBEPPX010000128.1:0-5844 GCA_965511205.1 uncultured Ignavibacteriales bacterium
ATATTTAGTAAACATCTATCTAACTGCTTGTAATGTTATACAAATGATCAGTGTATTTTCTCATCTCGCTCGATGTGTTCAGATTATAAGGATTTACCCAGTTATTCGTATAATTTTCTTCATTTGGAAAGATTTTTAAACTAAGCGGTGTAAAATCATCAATCAGATAAATTTTTGATTCGAACTTTCCAAAACTGCAGGTAACTTCGCCAATAGTTTCATTTCTTCTTTCGAAGAAAGACTTGAGCACAGCATTTACTTTTGAGCAAATTCTATTTATAATTTTCAAATTTTCATTTGTACAGAGATCGAACGAAATTAAATGACTTTCTGATACAATTGAGTTTTTAGAATCACCAAAATGGTATTCAAACACAGGTAGGTTTAAATGAGTTCCTTCCTTAAGCGAAAAAAGCTTTGCCGTTCGTTTATCTGCTGAATTAAGAATCTTAACATTAAAGGGTAATTGTTGAAATTTAACAAACATCAGTGAGTTTTTTTCGTACTTTTTAATATACGCACACGGAATGTGGAACTCTTTTAAATAATCATAAAAAAATGAGTTTATAGAGGCAAATTTTTGCCCCAAATCCTTTACCTTTATTTTCTTGTCCTGATTTAATGAGAAAAAATCAGGGTATTCAACAAGCTGGTAGTTCTGGCTATCGAAAGGAAGATTTTTAATAAATTGCTGGTTTATCATACTATGTGTATTAGGTAAAAGTTTATTCGCTAAAATATAGCTAAGAAATTATGAAAAGTAAGTGTATAAAGTCAATCGATTATAGTATATTTGCACCAAAATTAGGGAAATTTATCCAGATTTAATAATTTTATTTCACAGGAGGATTTTGTATGAAAGGTGGAATGCAGGGTATGCTTAAGCAGGTGCAGAAAATGCAGGCAGAAATGCAGAGGGTTCAAGGCGAACTTGCAAATATGACGGTAACTGAAGAAGCAGGCGGAGGAATGATTAAAGCGACTGCAAATGGAAGTAAAGAGATAATTTCTGTAGAAATTGACCCGCAAGTCATTGAAAAGGAAGAGAAGGAAATATTGGAAGATTTGGTTGTGGCTGCAGTTAATAAAGCGCTGGAATCCGCTACTAAATTGTCCGAGGAGGAAATGGCTAAGGTTACCAAGGGGATGATTCCTCCGGGAATGAATATACCAGGATTATAAAATTGCAGATAGCCCAACCATTACAAATAGCCATTGAAGAACTTAGCAAGTTACCAAGCATCGGAAAAAAAACTGCTCAGCGGCTTGCTTTGTATATCTTAAAATCTGATAATCAACAAGTTAATGATCTTCTTAAATCAATAAAAGAATTAAAAACAAAACTTAAATTTTGTGAACGGTGCTTCAATCTTGCTGAAGAAGAGCTTTGCGAAATTTGCAAAAGTGCTAAGCGTGATAAATCAATATTATGCGTGGTGGAAGAAGCAAGCGATGTAATTGCGATAGAAAAAACAAACGAATTTAATGGTGTTTATCATGTTCTGGGTGGCGTGCTGTCGCCATTATCAGGCGTCAACCCGGATCAATTAAAAATTAAAGAGATGATAAGACGCTTTGAAAAAGAAGAGATTAACGAAGTGATACTCGCACTTAATCCCGACACCGAGGGAGAAACTACATCCCTTTATTTAGCCAAACTGATAAAACCCCTAGGAATAAAGGTTACAAGGATAGCAAGAGGTTTACCAATTGGCGGCGATCTTGAATTTGCTGATGAAGCAACCATAGGGCGAGCAATTTTAAATAGGGGTGATTTGTAGATTATGAACTGGTACGAAGAATGGTTCAATACTAAAGAGTATCTGGAAATTTACAAAAACAGGGATGATGTTGAAGCAGAAACTCTTGCGGAATTAATTTTATCAAATATAAAAATTGAAAGTGGTGCCAAAATTCTTGATATGTCTGCAGGGGCAGGAAGGCACGCAATAAATTTTGCCAGGAGAGGTTACAATGTAACTGCAGTTGATCTTAGTGAGAACTTATTAAAAGTGGCCAAAGAGAATGCTTCAGTTTATGATTTCCATATCGATTTTGTGCATTCCGATATTAGAAAATTTAAAACAAGCGATAAGTTTGATCTGGTTCTAAATCTTTTTACAAGTATTGGCTATTTTGAAAGCGATGAAGAAAATTTTAAACTGCTTAGGAAAGCTTATAACTTCTTAAAATCCGGGGGATATTTTGTTTTGGATTATTTTAACAAGAATTATCTTGAAAAAAACCTTGTTCCAAGTTCTGTTGAGACTATAAATGGTACAAAAATAAATCAAAATCGTTCTATTCAAGGCAACAGAGTTATAAAGGAAATTGTAATCGGAAAAAACGGTGATACAAAAAAGTACTTTGAATCTGTTAGAATGTTTAGCTTTGATGAATTACAAACTGAATTAGAAAGTATTGGGTTTAAAATAAATTCAACCTTTGGTGATCTGGATGGTAAACCGTTTGTGCTTGAAACTTCGCCCAGAGTTATTATTATTGCAAGTAAATGAAAAAGTTTATTATCATATTTATTCTACTTTCATTAACAGCTTGTGATATTTTCAATACGCGGGATGCCGAAGATCCTGAAGAGAGCAGATCGAATTACACCACACCAAGTGAAGAAAAAATTTTAATACAGAACCTGGTAAATTCTTTTAGCGATAAAGATGCTAATAATTATGTAAAGTCCTTTACCGATCCTGCATTTAGTAATAAAGTTTTTTTCTTCCTGCCAAGTAGTAGTGCTTTGCAAACCTGGAGCAACATTTGGATAGATTGGGATGTGGATAAAGAATTTCAATATTTTCAAAACCTGGTTAACGCTGCCCCGGAAGATTTACCTGTTACACTTGGCTTTACCAACGAAATTTATAGCCCGTTAGGTGACAGTTTAATTTATACTGCCGAGTATTTTATAAGTATTCCTCAGCTTAATGATGATCCATTAAATTATAGTGGAAATGTTAAATTTGGTATGGTTAGAGATATGAGAGATACATGGGCTATCTACTTCTGGCAGGATAATGCAATCAGCGATTCGCAAAGCTGGAGTGATTTGAAAGGTACAAGCTATTAACCGAAAAGCAATATATATCATTTTCTTTTCTGCTCTTATTTTTACTGCATGTAAAAATCCGTTTGCACCTGCTTTTGATGAAAACTTCGATAGCAACCGTCCGCCAATTTCCAATAGAACCACAATTGAAGGTGTCTTCCAGAATTTTCAGTATGCTTATACTTTTAAGGATACTTTAATCTACGGGCAATTACTTACTACTGATTTTATTTTTACATACAGGGATTATGAGCAGGGCTTCGATGTATCTTGGGGAAGAGATGAAGAGATGAGAGCAACGGATGGATTATTCAAAAACTCAGAGCGGCTTGATTTAATCTGGAATAATATTGTTCTAAGCACAATTGATACCTTAGATGCAAGCGTTGTGCGAAGTTTTAATCTTAATATCACCTTTAACCCCACGGACGTTGTGCGGGTTGATGGGCGCGTAAACTTATCATTAAGAAAAGATCCGGAAACTAAGCAATGGGCAATTACCCGCTGGATTGACGAATCGAATTTTTAATAACTTTTATTAAACTTTTATTACTACTAAAGGCATTCATATTCAGATATGATCATATTCTACTTTAAAGAAGCTTTCAAATCAATCTTTCATGCCAAAGCGTCCTTCATCTTAACTTTAATAACATTATCTATTGCAGTGATCTTAATTGCTGCTTCAGTTGGCGCTATTCAGCTTTCTGAAATATTTGAAAATAAACTAAAAAAGAATGTAAAATTAACCCTGTTTTTGCAGGATTCTGTAAAACAGAATTCTGTTAACCTGTGTAAGGAAGAACTTCAGTCGCTTAAATTTACAAACGATGTTACTTTTATAAGTAAGGAAAAGGCGGCAGAAAATTTTACTAAGGAAACAGGAGAAGACTTTAGAGAAATACTTGATTACAACCCGTTGCCAGCTTCGTTTGTAATTCAATTGAAGACAGATTTTGTCGCAAAGGATTCGGTTGAGAATATTATTGCAGATTTACAAAAATATACATGGGTTGATGAGGTGGTATCCGGGAATAGTTTTATTTACAGGGTGCTTAAATACATAGATGAATCTAAACAATACCTTTTTATTATTACTGTTATCATTTTGCTTATCTCAATTTATCTCGTTTACAGCACAACGCGGCTTATTACAGAAAACCGGATGAACGAACTTGAAACGATGAAGTTGGTTGGAGCCAGGCTTTCCACCATAAAAATACCTATCGTAATTAACAACATTGTTGCAGGAATTATTGCAGGAATAATTAGCGTATTAATATTTGAACTTGTTAATTCTGAAATTAGCAATTACCAGTTTTTAGTTAACTTCGTACAAGATAATAAAGTATTTTATTACGCCTTATTATTGATTCTAAGTCCAATCCTTAGTCTATCCGTAACACTATTCGCTTTAAGAAAATTAACTTTAAAGATTTGATGTGGGGGTAATATTTTTTAATTTTGCTCAATTAAAGTAATTATTTAGCTTATAGTCATATCTATTAAAAATTAATACAAGTTAAGAATTTGAAACCTGGTAAAATAGTTTATCAATTAATAATATTTGCATTGGCAATATTCTTTGCAAATAGTTTTGCACAGCAGGAACTGCCTAACTATCCTGAAAGAACCTTCCAGAGTGAAAATGATTCCCTTAAAATTAAACCTGGTAAGGATTTTTACACAGTAGGAGCCACCGAGGGAAGCATTGATGCTAATGAATACTGGGTTGGTCCTGGGGATAAAATTTTTATTTCCATAAGCGGAGTGCTCGAGGCTGTCCATAACCTGGTAATTGATCAGGAAGGTTGGTTATATATACCAAAAGTTGGTGCAATAGATCTTAAAAACCTTACGCTGACAGAAGCGCGCGAAAAGACTATAAATAAACTTAACCAGTACTATAAAAATGTAGATATTTTCATCTCCTTAGTTGATTTCAGGAAAATTAAAGTTTCATTAACCGGTGATGTGGTCAGACCTTCGCTTTATGTTCTTTCTGCAAACTCAAGATTAATGGATCTAATAACAGCATCTTATGGATTGAGCAAAACATCAAATCTTCGGAATATTAATGTTGTTTCGAAGAATGAATCAAACAAACAATACGATCTTCTAAACTTTTTAAGATTTGGAGATTATGAAAATAACCCTATGCTTAGAGAGGGAGATGTTGTAATTGTTGACAGAGTAGATGAAGTTGTGAATATTAGCGGTGAGATTAAATATCCTGCAGTATATGAGTTTATTGAAGGCGAAAGTATTTCGCAGTTAATTGATCTTGCTGGTGGAATACTAAGTAAAGCAAAAACCGATACTATTGAGGTAATTAGTTTTGATCCGGCAGGTAAAAATCAAATGAGCGATTACTTTAGTTTTGATGAGTTGAAAAACAGTAATGTTAAGGTAAAGAAGCAAGATCACGTTGTAATTAGACGAATCCCGGATTATTATGAAGATAATTATGTTAATTTAGAGGGATTTGTAAAATATCCCGGTTGGTATAAAATTGTAAAAGATAATACGACTCTTGTAGAGATTATGGAAGAAGCGGGTGGGTTTAGAAAAGAAGCTTCACTTACAGAAGCTAGCCTAAAAAGAACTGTAGAAGGTGAAGAAGATGATCCTGAATTTGAACGTTTGAAACTGATAGGATCAGCAGATATGACAGAAGACGAGTACGATTATTTTAAATCCAAATCAAGGCAAACTTCTGGCATAGTAGTTATAGATTTTGTTGATCTTTTTAATAACAATAATCTTAATGAAAACATAGT
>CBEPPX010000129.1:0-5837 GCA_965511205.1 uncultured Ignavibacteriales bacterium
GCTGTACATCAACTTTTTTAACCAACAATTTTACAACCGAGAAATCACCCGGAGCTGGAAAGTTATGATCTTTTTGGGAGAGCATTGTTGCTGCAATCCCGGCACTTTCCAAATTATCCTTAAGCATTTCAACATCTATCTCGTTGAATGATGTATAAACAAGCACCCAATCGTCTTCATTAAGCTCGTTATACTTTTTTAATTCAGCAGCATCAACAAGATGTGTTTTGCAATCGGGGCAAATTACAATACCTTCCACATATTCATAATTACAATTTGGGCAAACCGGCATAATGCCTCCTATGTTGTTTTAATTTTTTTATAATACCTTTTAATAAAAAATACCACTATTCCGAATAAAGATAACATTATAAAGAAATATATAATATTTGCATTCAAAGCGCTTGTGTCGGTAGTATCTACGCTGAAAATTTCGTCATCACCAATAATAAAGTAAAGCAGCACAGCTGTAAAGTTATTTAAAAAGTGAAGAATTATAGGGATGAATAGAGATTTGCTGAGATATGCTGCAAATCCAAAGTATAATCCGAGAGTGATGAGCGGTAATATTCCATACGGACTAAAATGATATAATCCAAAAAATATAGCTGTAACGGCGGCAGCTTTAAATGGTGAAATTTTATGCTCAAAACTTCTCTGTATATAACCTCTGAACATCACTTCTTCGGACAAAGCTGGAACAACAGCAATTACTATAATTACAAGGATCATTTCAGGCACGTTGTCTGCCGCAAGCAGATTCCCAAAAGTTTTTTCAACAAGTTCATTTAAGGAATCGAACATAGATTTTACAGAGTTTATAAATTCAGAACTTGCTGCCCATTTCTCTATAAAGAAGTTTTGAATGTATAAATAACTTTGAAGGAGCGGTGTTAAAACAATTATTCCCACAATAAACAAGAATACTTCGCGCCAGTTAGGAATTTTAATGTTAATAACTTTTGAAACGTCACCGTAAATCCATTTTGCAAAGAGCAATGCAGGAAGAAGAATAAACAGAATTTGTCCCGCCATAGTCATCAGCCGTAAACCGTTAACTGGCGCAGCTTCCAGATCAAAACCAAATATTAATAATGTTAATGCGCCGCCAACAACCTGGTAGAGGAAAAACCCTCCAACAAGACCAAGGAAAGCTGCTGCCAGCGGAGATACTAACGGGTAAATATCCGGTTTGCCGTAGGAATCATTATTATTTTCTAAATGATCCTGTTCTTCATTTTCGGGATTAGTTTTTAAGTCATCCATTAAATTTTTATAAAATTAACGTGGATATTTATAGTGAAGTTAAAGATAAGAAATTATAGACTCAACAATAAAAAAAGGAAGAAGCATTTGCCCCTTCCTTTTAAATTTAGATGGAAAATTTTTTAATGTTTTGATTCTAATTTACCAGCCAACCCTTCGTAGTTTGTTAATTTTGCCTCAACATAACCGATAAGGATTTTTGTCCTAACTTTTATGGGTACTCTCAGGTCATCATCAGTCAGCCATACAATAATATCACCTTCGTGTTTAAACAATCCGCCTTCCTGTACCAACGGTTCAACAACAATACAATCGAATTTACCCGATGGAACTTCCACGGTTTCTTTACCATGATAAACTACATCAAGGTCATAAACTTTATCTTTATAAAAATTCTGCATATGAAATTTATCATTCACTTTTAATTCAGAATAATTTAAAGTACGGGCATAGTACAATGCTGAAACAATATCATTTACATAAAGCGGTATTTCGTACTCACCAGCGCTGGTTTTTGCTTTACCTTTTCGCTGATCGAAAAAAGCTGCAAAATCCCTTGAGTAGCTGCCTTCCCTTATATGCTGTTCGAAACGCCATGGAAAAAGCCCTTCAACATCTATATAAGTTTCGTAGCGGTCTCTGACCTTGTAAAGCCAATCGAAGCCGGATACAGTTACAACTTCGAATTGAACATGGTATGCATCCCTTCCAGAAATTCTTTTTATTTTTGGGATCTCCATTGTAGCAATGCCGGCTGTAATAAATCCGTAGTCTATATTATATACCAGTTTTTCACCTTCTTTGAATGCTTTATTTTCAACTTTTCGTAAGTCTTCATTTTTCGGTTTATCTTCAGCAAATGCTAAAAAGGTAAAAGCTAACAGTAACAGCCATATATATTTTCTTTTTATACTAAACATTTTTAATCTCCGTAGTTTTTTACTTTCAATTCTCTTTTAATTTCATCAAAGACTTTGCCAATATCAATACTATTCATACAATCCAATTTCTCGCATTGTTCCCGCGTGCAGTTATTGCAATCGATAGAAGGGGAAAATATTGCTTTTTTATCAGTAAACGGACCCCATCTTTGTGGAGAACACGCCAATATTTTCGGGTAAAATCCTACTGTAAATTTCCCTAAAGCAGCAGCAATATGTATAGGTCCGGTTGAATTGGAAATAAAAATATCAGCATGGTTTAACAACGCTTTTAATTCAGAAAGATTGAGTTTGCCAGCCATGTTAATTATTGTTTCTTTTAAAATAAATTTATCGCACAATTTGTTTTCTGAACTATCACCGGTTACTATAATTTTAAGATCATCAACTTCGCTTAGCATTTTTGTAAGTGCTATCATTTTATCCGTAGGAAGATCTACAGAGCTGCCACCACTGCCGGGATGAATTATTACCAGTTTATCATCATCATTAATTTGTTCCGATTTTAGTAATGATTTTATTTTTCCCTGGTTGTTGTTGTTAATCCTGATATCAAAATTAACAGTGGAGGGTGAGATTTTTTCATGTATACCAATTTCATTAAGAAGATTAACATTATATTCTAACTCATGCTTTTCTGCATATTTTCTGTGCTCATAAACCCTTTTATTAAAAAGGAATGAATACGACCTGTAACCGGTTCCAATTCTTTTTTTAATCTTTGCGAAGAATAAAATAAGTGCGGTGGTAAAAGTTGGGGAGACAACTATTGAAACATCAAAGTGCTTTTTCTTTAACCTATTAATGTTTTCTTTTATAGAAACTTTGCCGTTTTCTTCTTTGAGAATAATTATCTCATCGATGTAAGGATGTTCTTCAACAAGAGTTTTAGTATACCCGCGCAGCAGAAAAGTAACTTTACATTCCGGAAAATGTTTTTTTACCAAACCCGCAAGAGGCAGCGATAAAACAACATCACCGATTCTATCTGTTCTTACAATTAGTAAATTTTCAGGTGCTTTCATTTTCTTGATAAGAATTGATTCTCTTTTATATAAAATCGCCACGGATAGTTTGTTGATTTTGTAATACCAATTCTTTTTGATATTCCAATTTCAGAAGCTTTAACTTTTGGCTGATCGAATAAAAATATTTTATCCCCGGTTAAATCTATACCTGAATGATCTTTATTTATCCCTAAAGCTTTACAAACTTTACCAGGACCACTTGTTAATTTAATAATTTCCTTATCGTTTTTTAATTTTCTGCCGAACCTGTTTTTTATCATCATATCTAAACCTTTAAGTGGTTCAACTGCGCGAATTAAAACTGCCGTGCCATTATCTTCAAACCCAGTAACAATATTACAGCAATGATGAATTCCGTAAGATAAATAAACATATAAATATCCGCCTTCATTAAACATTACTTTATTTCTTTCAGTTTTGCCACCGTAAGTATGTGCAGCTTTATCAATTTCTCCGTCATAAGCTTCAACTTCTACAATACTTGCAGCAAGCAGGTTTTTAGGACTTTTTTTAACCAGCACCTTGCCAAGCAATTCCTTTGCCACAGTAAGTAAATCCCTCTTATAGAAACTTTTGCTAAGCTTTATACCGGAAATTGTATTATCCATTATACATTAAAAAAAGAATAGTAATCAGTTAGTTTTTGTTGTGTAGAGCTGAGGTAATTACACGTTAAATTTTAATTTAATCTCTTCAATCTTTTCAGAAAAATAATCGGTCTTACCAGGTTTCATTTTTATAAGATTTGTAAAAACTTTAATTGCCTCATTATACTGCCCCTGAGAAACATAAATTTTTGCGAGTGTCTCGGATACTATCAGGTTATTTTCAGAAAGCTGCTGGAGTGAATGGGTTTCCATATTTTTTTCATCTCCGGGTGGAGGTAATTTTGCGGAGGCAATCGTCCTGGCAAGCTGTTCCAACCTGTTTTCAATCGCTTCGGTTTCTTCCAGCTTATCTTCTTCATTTTCTTTTACAGCAGGTAAAACAAAATTTTCAGCTTCATTGCTATCCGCATTCTCGTTAAAAAATATTTTTTCTCTTTGTAAACCGGGAACAGATGTACGTTTTCCCAAGGTGTCCAGCTCATCCATATAAAAATTGTAGGTCTCATCTGAATGAATAAGATTACTACCCTTCTTAATAAGCTTTGCGGCAAGTTCCTTCTTACCTATCAAGGCATTTGCCCTGGCAAGTAATAGAATGGCAACGGGGTTTTCGGGATAAATTTTTAATCCCTGGCGCAGAATAAAAACGGCGTCATCAATATTATCGTTTTCAATCTCAAGATATGCTGCTCGAACAAAAAGGGGAGACTTTTTATTGTACTCGTAGATAAGTTTAACTTTGTCAGAAAATATTTGTGATGCAGATTTTTCCAATTTTTTATTTAATTACTTTTAGCAAAAGAATGCCTGATTGAAGTAATAGATACATACGAAAACCCGATGAAGAAAAGTAGCTGAAACGGCAGCACAGCAATTTCCAGGAAGTAGATGCTGGATACTACACCTATAAAACAGTAAACTGCCATGATGGTTTCTACAATAACAGCAAGACCCAGTTTATTGTTTAAATATTTTTTATCCATCCACGATCCGTCCTCGCCAACAAGTTTAAATTTCGGAGTTCTAATAAATTCACTTTTCCTGTTCATCAATCCTTCGAACACAGCCCGCGAATTGTTTATTGCAAAACCCATACTGCCAGCCATAAATAGTGGGAAGAGCACTATTCTTTTTCTCCAATCGGAATGAATATCTTTTTGTGAGTATAAATAAAACATAAATGAACTTATAAAAGCGAAAACAAAAACGGACATCACTGCAAAGTAAAGTTCGTGTGAACCACTGTTTTTTACAAACACAAGCGGTACATTTAAAATTGCAGCAAGAAGTATGAATGGAAATACAAAATTATTGGTAAGATGAAATGTGCCTTGCAGTTTGATTCTCAAAGGTACTTTTGACCTCCAGAGCTGCGGTAAAATTTTCTTAGCTGTTTCTATGGCACCTTTCGTCCATCTGAACTGCTGGGTTTTTAAAGCGTTAATTTCCGATGGTAATTCTGCCGGTGAAGTAAAATCTTTTAGGAAGATAAATTTCCAACCGTTAAGCTGGGCACGATAGCTTAAATCTAGATCTTCGGTGAGTGTATCGGCATGCCAGTTACCAGAATTTTCAATACAATCCTTTCTCCAAACTCCGCCGGTTCCGTTAAAGTTTATAAAAAAGCCGGCTTTATTCCTAACAGATTGTTCAATAACAAAATGACCATCTAATGCCAGTGCCTGAGCTTTTGTAAGTATTGAATAATCACCATTTAAATGTTCCCACCTTGTTTGAACCATCCCAACGTTTTCATTTGTAAAGAACGAAAGGGTTTTCTTTAAGAAATCTTTTTTGGGGATAAAATCAGCATCAAAAATTGCAATATATTCACCCTTTGCAGTCTTTAAACCTTCCTTAAGCGCACCAGCTTTAAAACCATCCCTATTCTTCCTCTGAATATGACTTATATCAAATCCTTCTTTGCGTTTCTCTTCAACTACGCGGGCAGCAATGCTAACTGTTTCATCAGTTGAATCATCTAAAACCTGTAT
>CBEPPX010000130.1:0-5807 GCA_965511205.1 uncultured Ignavibacteriales bacterium
AACCAAATTCACCTAGATTCAATGCTTTTTGTGGATCTCCTCCTTCTTTAACCCGTACAAAGAAAGTTCCTAAAATTGACATCACAATTCCAATAGCGGCAATCAAAAGAGGAAGAAGCACAGCACCCAGTCCGTTAAACTTATCGGAAAATTCAGGGACGCCAAAGAATGCGGCTCCAAGTACCATCGTTCCAATAATTGATCCAACATAAGATTCAAAGAGATCTGCACCCATACCAGCAACATCGCCTACATTATCACCAACATTATCGGCAATAGTAGCGGGGTTTAACGGATGATCTTCAGGAATTCCGGCTTCAACCTTTCCAACAAGGTCTGCCCCAACATCGGCAGCTTTTGTATATATACCACCACCAACACGTGCAAATAAAGCTATGGAAGAAGCTCCAAAAGAATATCCTGTAAGAATTGTAATAACTCTATTTAAATCCTGAACTTGCTCAACTCCAAACATATTTCCATAGATGGCGAAGAGCGAACCGAGACCAAGAACTCCTAAACCTACAACTGCAAGCCCCATAACAGAGCCGCCGGCAAAAGCAATCTCCAGTGCATTACCAAGCCCGACCCTTGCAGCATTCGTAGTTCTTACATTAGCTCTTGTTGCTACCTTCAAACCAATAAAACCTGCCAGACCAGAGCAAATAGCTCCAACCAGAAAAGATACAGCTATCATCGGTGATGATTCCTCGGCGTTTGCACTTACAGCAAGTAAGATTGCAACGGATATTACGAAAATAGAAAGAACTTTATATTCAGCTTTAAGAAAAGCCATTGCACCTTCGGAAATATGGTTGGCTATGCTTTTCATTTTATCTGTGCCAGCATCCTGTTTTGTAACCCATGCAGATTTAAACAGGGTATAGAGGAGGGCTAAAATGCCAAACAATGGTACTATGTAGAAAAGAGCATGCATGTAAATCTCCTGATTTCCTTAATTATATTTAATTTAAATTTTCTTTCTCTTCATTAAAAAGTTTACTATTGGCTTCTAACATTTTTTCAGTGCCGCCAGTAATAAACTCATTGATAAGTGTTGAACTGTTTTTGAAAACATTAGTAAGAATAGGTTCGTCCTCATTACTAAAATCGGATAGAACATGGTCTGCCAGTTTTTTTTCTTCTGTACTTCTGCCAACACCAATCTTAATCCTTGGAAAATCAATTGTGTTAAGATGATAAATTATTGAACTAAGTCCATTGTGTCCACCGTCTCCTCCAGATAGCTTTACCTTGAAAGATCCTAGATCAAGATAAACATCATCACAAACTACGAGTAAGTCTTCCTGGGAAAGCTCAAAATTATTAATTACCTCTGCCACAGCAATACCACTTTCATTTACATAAGTAGTGGGCTTGATTAATACAAAACCGGCTTGGTCAATTGTACCTGTAGTCTGGAAATAGCTGTATTTTGAAGGAATAAATTTGATGGAGTTTAATTTTGCAAAGTAATCAATTAGTAGAAACCCGGCATTATGCTTGTTATACTGGTACCTGCTACCGGGATTTCCTACTCCAATAATTGCCCGCACTTTTATTGGGATTCTTTTTCTTCTTCTTCTTCAGGTTTTCCTTTACCAATAACTTCCGGTTCAGCAACTTCTTCTCCTTCAACAAGTTCTTCAGTAACTTCAACCTCTTCTTCCACAACTTTCTGATGACCAACTGCAACTACCAGGGCGTCGGCGGGATTTAACAGTGTTAAGTTCTCAACGGTTAGATCAGAAATTAGGACCGAATCACCAATTGCTAACTCCGATATATCAATTGGAATATGCTCCGGAATATGTTTTGGTAAACACTCTACTTCGACTTTATGCAATATCTGCTGCAGCAATCCACCCTCTCTAACGCCAATGGAACTGCCCAACAACTGAACAGGAACTTCTAACTGGATCATCTCACCTCTTGTGAGCCCTAATAAATCAAAGTGAAGTATCTCATCGGTAACAGGATCGAACTGGATATCTTTAATAATACATTCGAGTTCTTCTTGTCCTTCAATCTTTAGTGAAATAAGATTAGTTTTAGCAGTAAAAACCAATGGATGGATCTTTTTTTCCAAAACATCAACTGGAATTGTATCTAAACGTTTCGAATAAAAAACACCAGGCACTCTGCCTTCTCGTCTTAACCTTTTCCTGGTTGCTTTGTTGGTGTCTTTTCTTTTATTTGCTTCTAAAGTTACAGTTTTCATTAATTCTCCAAATGTAAGTTAACTTTTATCGATATTAAATAACGAACTAATAGACTCGTTATAAAATGTCCTTCGTATTGCTTCGGCAAATAAATCTGATGCCGAAACTATTTTTAGATTATCTAATATTCCCTTTCCATCAAGGTTTATTGTATCAGTAACAAACAACTTTGAAAGGTTGGAATTATTAATTCTTTCCATTGCCTTGTCTGATAGAAGAGGATGAGTAATGGCACCATAAATATGGCTGGCACCCCGGTTTTTAAGTGCCTCCACGGCTCCAACAAAAGTACCTGCGGTATCTATCAAGTCATCAACAATTAATACTTCTTTATTCTCAACATCTCCAATAATATGTACAACCTCTGCAACATTCTGTTTTGGTCTTCGCTTATCTATAACCACCAGTGAACTACCCAGCAGTTTTGCGTAAGCCCGGGCAAGTTTAATTCCACCAACATCGGGCGAAACAATTGCCAAATCGTTTTTAAGATGATCAAACTGATCATGAAAAACAGATGAACCATACAAGTGATCAAACGGAATATCAAAAAACCCTTGTATTTGCGGTGCATGTAAGTCCATTGAAATCACTCTATCTGCACCTGCAACAGTAATAAGATTAGCCATTAGTTTTGAAGTAATAGCTACTCTCGGTTGATCCTTCCTATCCTGACGTGCATAACCAAAATATGGTATTACTGCCGTAATCTGCTTTGCAGAAGCCCGACGTGCTGCATCTATCATAATCAACAATTCCAGCAGATTATCAGCCGGTGGGTTTGTAGACTGAATAATAAAAACATCCATTCCACGAATGTTTTCGCCGTATTTAACCCAAATCTCTCCATCACTAAAACGCTTAAGCTCAATTGAACCTAATGGTTTACCAATTTTTTGAGATATTTTTATAGCAAGCGGAAGATTTGAACTTCCGGAAAAAATCATATAATCGTTAGTTGCCATAACAGTTTTATTCTAAGGAATCTATTTAAAAATAGAGGACAAATATAAATAAATCACTAAGTTAAATCAAAAAAAATAAGGAATAGAAATTAATGAAAATGGTTGCTATCCAGCTTTATTTAGCTCTTCTTCTTTCTGAGGAGGAAAAAAATTACCAGCAGCAAAACAAATCCTGATAATATAAAGATCCAGACTGGCGTTTCCTTTAATTTGAAGGGTCTGAATGTAACAGAAATTGTTTTTCCACCGCCAATTTCTGAAAGCGCATAGAGCCAGATAAGAGTTCTTCCGGAAGAAGAGTGAGCATTGTGAGTAATTATATCTCCTGAAAATGTGTATTGGTAACGCACATGGTAGACGCTTCCATCAATACCAAAACCTGTTGCTATGGGTGGAATAAACTGGCTGAAAACTATGTGCCCTGCAGCGCCTTCTTTAAATGAAAACTGTGCATCAGAAAAAGCTTTGGTGTTATTGAGCGAATCAATATGTGTAAATTTTAATTCCAGAACAGCATGAGTTGTACTATCGGTTGTATCCTGGTAAACTACAACATTTTCCACAATACTGTGTTTGGATGTAAATTCTTTTTTAATAGAATCGGGAGTGAAAATACCTATTTTGCTAACAACGCTGGCACTTTCATCATCAGGTAGCAGCATCCAGTAATCAATATGCATTGAACCGGACCCATCAATAGCAAGCTTAACCTCCTGGTAATAATTTAAGCAACTTGTAAGTATAAAGGGCATAATAAGAATGATTAACAATTTTTTCACGGCAATAACATTCTATATTTTTAAAATATTAATAGGCAATCTGCCCTCAACCTGAATCTTATTTTTTTAAGATGAATCAAATTTATAGAAAATATTAAATTTTTCCCTAAGTTTCGCCTTCACTAATACCAGAGAAAGAACGATTATGCCAACTTACGATTATAAATGCACAGAATGTAATCATACATTTGAAATGTTTCAGCCAATGATTGCCGATCCGATAAAGGATTGCCCGGAGTGTGGGGGAGTTGTAAAAAGACTTATTGGAGCAGGTGCAGGACCTATTTTTAAAGGAAGTGGCTTCTATCAAACGGATTATAAAAATAAATCTGTAAGTTCAGCGAAATCTACTCCGGCAAAAACTTCTAAACCCAAATCCTCAGATAAAGAAAAAACACCTTCAAGTAAAAAATCAATTGAATAGCGATATCTAAGTTGAATTTTCCTATTGCCTCCCATTTTCAATTTTTTACCGGAGGTATATTGCTGATGAACTACTAACTAAAAATCAGCACCAAGAGAGAAATAAAATTTCGGCTTCGAAAATCCCTTTATATTATAAGCCCACGCAACATCAAATCTTAGCAGAAAATATAGGAAGAATACACGAGCACCAACACCTGTACCAATCAACAGATCATCTGTTACAAAATTTCTTAATTCATCTCGTTTAAATAAACTGAGTTGTTTGTTTTCAAACCATGCAGTTCCTACATCAATGAATGCTACACCAATTATGTTATTAAATAATAGTGGCAAACCACCTGTAAGCAGGTAACGGATAAGCGGGAAACGTAATTCAATGTTCATTAGAACATAGCGCGTACCAATCTGCTCTGAATAGTCGTAGCCACGAAGTGGTAAAGCGGCAGTTAAAAATGCAAAGTCAGAAGCTGATTCGATTGGTATATCGATAGTTGAGTATGATCTGTTTATCCAGTTTTCAATTCCACCGATGAAAAACCTTTGCGGATTATTTCCATCAGAATAACCGCCTGAAAGCCGGAGAGCCAATGAATGATCTGTAAAAAACCTGAGGTAGGTTCTGTAATCACCCATAATTGAGTAGAAACTAAGCTTTGGATCGCCAATACCAAGATTACCAAAAACACTAAACCTGTAACGTGTTCCCTCAATAGGTGCAGTGTAACCCCAAAGAACATTATCGTGAACAAAACTTACCGAAGGTACAACAAATGAGGCTTTTTCAGGAGTCTCTGCCGCGTTATCAAGGTTTTCGCTGGATACGTTTAGCCAGCTAAGTGCTCCATCAAACCTGTAATATTTATTTAGCGGAAGACTTGCACTTCCTATAAAACCAAAATTTCTGTACCTGATTAATTCTGCTGAGAAGAGACCGTTTTGTGAAACGCGTGATATCCTTAGAAACCGCGCAGTATGAAATCCTTCTATTCCAAGGTTTACTCTTTGTGCAAGGTAATAGTAAGCCAGTCCATAATCGCTGTTCTTAAGATCAATCTGCAAACCGGTGATACCCACTAACTTGTGGTTACCAAGAACATCACTAAAAGAGATTAAGGTTGTGCCAACCAATCCATAGAGAGTACTGTATCCTGCGTTAGCATAAACAAGATCGGGAGCAAAATTAATTTTGTATTTGTGTACTTTAAAATCGCCCCGCTCATCCAGGTTGTCGGTTGGGTTAAATATATCATCATCAACATCTTCTCCGTTTGCAACAATAGTTTCGCCACCAAATACGTAATTACCAAAATCAACATCAGCAGAATCTTCAATTACTTTTGATGAATCAACAAAATTTCCTGTTAGAAATATTGACGATTCTGAATCTGATGTATCCCTGGCAGATATATTTACTT
>CBEPPX010000131.1:0-5787 GCA_965511205.1 uncultured Ignavibacteriales bacterium
TAATTGAAAACTCCAATTTGAGTTAACAGGCCCCGGGAACTAGTCCCGGAGCTAGTTATTAATTAAGTTTTCTGAGTTATCAATTATTCTGGTTGTAAGGTCTTGGAGAGTTCTTGTTTCGAATTTTGTCAGTGGTCTGTGCCGAAATGTTGTCCTATATTTAATATACTCTGTACAGGGCATGAAGTCAAGAGACAGACAAAAAAAGTTAAAGGTTAAAAGTATGATGGAGAGATTATGGAGAGTCAAGTGAGGAATGGTCTTATTATGGCTCAAAAACGACAATTTTTAACCCTTGAGTATGAATATGAGATTCTCCGCAAAACCTCATAATTGAAAGCAAATATTTTGCATGGGGAAAATTTCTAATCGAGATTTGTAAGATGATCCTTTCAGATGCGCCTCTTTAAGAGTAGTTCTAAAAATGTGTAGGTTTATGGAATGATTTTTACGCCGAGGTAATACTTTCCTCACAATAACTTAGCATAGAATTTTTCATAACCATTTATGGAAAAGTACTGAAGCATTTTCGGATATCCTCAAAAACCTTCCCATATCATCACAATTCGATTTGGTGTCAATATTATGTTGCAAAACATCTTCAACAGCAACTATTAATGCGTGTAAACATATTTGCACAATTAGCAACTTTTCTTTATTATCAGACAGTGATAAGTTTCATCTAACCAAAATCTATTCTGAAACCATTTTAACTGATGTAATTATATTTTTATATAAATTATCATGGCACATAAGAAAGTAGAAGATATCAACACAAAGCATAAACCTTTAGCGAAGGCAACACAAAATAAAAATGCAATAAATGAATTAGAGAAATTGCAAAGGCATCACGAACTCTTATTGCAATCAGTGGGGGAAGGAGTATATGGATTAGATTGTGAAGGACATACAACCTTCGTAAATGAAGCTGCCAGAAAAATGTTAGGTTGGGAATTATCGGAGCTAATTACTAAACCACAGCACGATATTATTCATCATACTAAACTGGATGGCTCTCGCTATGAAGCAAAGGATTGTCCAATTTATGCGGCATTTAAAGACGGAAAAGTACATCGTGTTGATACCGAAGTCTTTTGGAGAAAGGATGGTTCATGCTTTCCGGTGGAATATATAAGTACGCCTATAATAGATGATAAAGAAAAGTTGATGGGTGCAGTAGTAGCCTTTAGTGATATCACTGTGCGAAAAAAGGTTGAAAAAGAACTGCTTGAAAGCGGAGCGCGTTTTTCAGGTATAGTAGACATTGCCCAGGAAGCCATTATTTCTACGGATGAATCCGGACATATTATCATGTTCAACAAAGGGGCTGAAAAAACCTTTAACTATTCGCAAAATGAGGTGAGCGGAAAATCCATCGACCTTCTTATCCCGGAAAAGTTCCATAAGGTACACCGTAGTCATATCGCTAAATTCGTAAGTTCTGATTTGACATCCCACGTAATAGGAGAGAGTCGTGAAATATTAGGACTTCGCAAAAACGGTGAGATCTTTCCTGCAGAGGCTTCAATTTCCAAATTACAATTAAACGACCAGTTAATCCTAACCGTTATTCTGCGTGATGTCACAGAACTCAAGCGAGCTGAAGAAGCTTTGCTGGACAGTGAAGATCGTTTACGAAAAATATACAATGCTGCCGATGAGGCTATTTTTTTAATTGATCCAAAGAAAAATAAAGTTGTTGACGCTAACATCAAAGCCAGCCAAATGCTGGGTTATAGTAAGCAAGAGCTTGAAGGCATAGCAGTCAAAAATATACATCCAAAAGAGATGAATCTTATATTAGAAATATGGCAAAAAATAATCTCCGGCGAAGTAATTCAAACTGGTGAACTTTCGTGTACAACGAAAATAGGTAATGAAATCCCGGCTGAAATTTCTTTTTCACTGGTTACGATTAAAGATATTGGATATATCCTGGCTATGGCTCGCGACATTACAGAACGCAAAGAAGCAGAACGGGCTATTCAGAAAAGCAATGCCGATCTGCAAAAGGCACTAGCAGAAGTTGAACAATTAAAAACCCGGTTAGAGCAAGAGAATATATATCTGCAGCAGGAAATTAAATTATCCCATAACTTCGAGGAAATAATAAGCCAAAGTAAAAAATTTAGAAAAATCTTAACACAAGTAGAGCAAGTAGCAGCCACCGATTCAACTGTGCTGATTTTGGGAGAATCAGGAACCGGTAAAGAACTTATAGCGCGTGCAATTCATAACATCAGCAAACACAAAGAAAGACCGCTTGTAATAGTCAATTGTGCGGCATTGCCCTCCGCTTTAATAGAGAGTGAATTATTCGGTCACGAAAAAGGTGCTTTTACAGGAGCGCTTGCTCGCAAAATCGGCAGATTTGAACTTGCCGATGGCGGCAGCATTTTTCTGGATGAGATTGGAGAAATCTCTCTGGAACTTCAACCAAAATTACTCAGGATTCTTCAGGAAGGTGAATTCGAAAGATTGGGAAGTACAAAAACTACAAAGGTCAATGTTCGGGCAATTGCTGCCACTAACCGGGACCTACGAATGGCAGTTGCAAATGGAGAATTCAGAGAGGATCTTTATTACAGATTAAATGTGTTTCCTATCAATCTCTTGCCACTAAGAGATAGAAAAGAAGATATCCCATTATTAGCTCAGCATTTTTTGTTAAAACATGGAACAAAAATAGGAAAGCAGATTGGCGCAATTACACAAAAAGTAATGGATGCTTTAATTAATTACTCCTGGCCGGGTAACGTTCGTGAATTGGAAAATATTATTGAAAGAGCTGTGATCATCACACGTGGTAATAAATTGGACCTGGGTGATTCATTACCAAAAAACATTGGAATACCTCAAAAAGAAGAAATAACAACCCTTGAAGAGAACGAAAGAAGTTACATTTTGAACGCTTTAGAATTTACCAATTGGAAGATCAGCGGTGAAAGAGGAGCAGCAAAATTATTGGGGATAAAACGAACAACTCTTGAGTCAAGAATGAAAAAATTAAACATCCAGCGCACATAATATTTGCCAACATTCCGGCACTTTGCTGATATTTCGGCAAAACACCCGCATCATTTAAAAATAAATTTTTCCTGTAACTTATTTATTCCAAACCACTTAGCGTGGCTTTTTTTGTTTGGCATCTCTCTTGTCTATCTAAAGAGTGTCGACACAAACTAATAAACAAATTTTTGATAAAACAAAAAGGAACAAACAAATGAAAAAGCAAATTCTAAAATCAATCGTCCTTCTGATTGCAGCACTTTCAATCACCGCAACTAGTTTTGCTCAATTACCCGATCCGGGATTTGAAATTGATGAGAGAACGGCAATCGTTATTACAGATCCTCAAAATGACTTTTTGAGTCCTGACGGTGTAACCTGGGGTGTAGTTGGTCAAAGCGTAACTGAAAATAATACAGTAGAAAATCTTGAAACATTATTCAAACTTGCAGAAGAAAACGGCATCAAAGTTTTTGTTTCTCCGCACTATTACTACAAACATGATCACAACTGGAAATTTGAAGGTGCACTCGAAGTTTTGATGCATAACATCAATATGTTCGATCGCGGAGACCAGCTTTCAGTAGATGGTTTTGAAGGATCAGGTGCAGACTTTCTTGAAAGATATAAGAAGTATATCGAAAAAGATTACGTAACTGTTGTTGGTCCACACAAAGTATATGGTCCCGAGCAAAACGATTTAAACCTTCAGCTACGAAAGCAAAAAATTGATAAAGTTATTCTGGCTGGAATGTCTGGTAATCTTTGTGTTGAGTCACACCTGAGAGAGCTTCTGGAGAACGGTTATGAAGTTGCAGTGGTTGGTGATGCTACAGCATCTGCAATTTTACCAGGATTAGATGGAAACTTAGCAGCTCAGACTAACTATAGATTTGTATCAAGTCACGTTTACACAACTGATGAATTGGTGGAAGCTTTTGAAGAAGCACAGTTATCAATCAAATAATGAATATGAAATCCTGCCGGGCAAATTACGTTCGGCAGATACTTAATTAAAAGGATAAGAGTTATGACTAAATCAATAAAACCCCCATTCAGTCTTGAAACAGCTAAAGCAAAAGTTCAGGCTGCGGAGGATGCATGGAATACAAAGGATCCAGAGAAGGTTACTCTTGCTTATACTGAAGATTCACAATGGAGAAACCGTGATGAATTCTTCACAGGCAGGGAAGCCATTAAGGAATTCCTGAAAAGGAAATGGGCAAGAGAATTGGAATACAGACTAATAAAAGAGTTGTGGGCTTATACAGACAATAGAATTTCAGTTCGCTTTGAATATGAATGGAAAAATGCTGAAACCGGGCAATGGTGCCGTACACACGGAAATGAGCATTGGGAGTTCGACGAAGATGGCTTAATGAAGCGCAGGGATATGAGTGCAAACGATATCCTAATACTTGAAAGTCAGAGAAAATATAAAATCACTTAATTATAAAAGGAAAGACAATGAAAGCAAGACAAAAAATATCAAACAAAATTATTCTCTTATTGATTGTTTTAATGACGGGAATATTCAGTATGAATTCCTTGGCGCAGGAATACCCCGTATTAAACAAAACGATTGAGGTAAATGGTATTGAAATATTTTACCGTGAAGCGGGATCGAAAGATTTGCCTACAATATTGCTGCTTCACGGCTATCCAACTTCATCTCATATGTTTCGTAATCTCATGAAAGACCTGTCAGACAGCTATCATCTAATAGCACCTGATTACCCCGGATACGGAAACAGTGAGCAGCCTTCAATGGATGAGTTTGACTACACATTCGATAACATGGCTGTAATTGTAGAAGGCTTCCTGGAAAAACTTGATGTACAGAAGTATAGTATTTACTTAATGGATTATGGTGCACCAATTGGTTTCAGGATTGCAGCAAAAAACCCTGAGAGAGTTGAAGCTCTAATCATCCAAAACGGAAATGCTTACGAAGAAGGTTTACGTGAATTCTGGGATCCAATTAAAAAATACTGGAATGATTATACTTTAGAAAACGGTACTGCACTAGAAGGGTTTCATTCTTTGGACGGATTGAAATGGCAATACACACACGGAGTAAGAAATCCAGAAGTTATCAGTCCGGACAACTGGAATGTTGATTTAAGACATCTAACCCGTGAAGGAAATAATGAAATTCAGCTTGCGATGTTTTATGATTACCGTACAAACGTTCCATTGTATCCATCATGGCAGGAGTACTTCCGCACTTACCAGCCTCCAACATTAATTGTCTGGGGCAAAAACGATTACATTTTCCCTGCGGATGGTGCATATCCTTACTTGCGGGATTTAACAAACATAGACTTTCATTTATTAAACACCGGTCACTTTGCTCTTGAAGAGGATGGTGACATAATCTCAAAACAGATTCGTAATTTTTTAAGCAGACAAATTATTTCAATGAATGATTAATGATAGTTACTTAACAAATCATTAATAAAACGCTAGAGGTAAAGTTAAAATGGACACGGTCATCCTAATACTATCAACATTGTTCTCAGGTCTAATGGCCGGACTATTTTACTCATGGTCTATTTCTGTTACTCCTGGACTGGCAGAAGTGGGCGATGAAAATTATTTAAAAGCTTTTCAGTCAATGAATAGGGCGATACTAAATCCAGCTTTCTTAATCGTTTTCATGGGCCTGGTAATTCTGCTGATTCTGCTTTCCTATTTGTACTACAATTCAACAGAGCCCGCACAATTCTGGTACATATTATCAGCCTCCATTCTTTATATATCAGGGGTCATGGCTGT
>CBEPPX010000132.1:0-5781 GCA_965511205.1 uncultured Ignavibacteriales bacterium
ATCTTGTAGCAGGATCACACAATGTAGATTTTAATGCTTCACTACTAAATAGTGGTGTTTATTTCTACAGAATTGAAGCTACAGGAATAGACGGAACTAACTTTACAAACGTTAAGAAGATGATTCTTACCAAGTAATATTATTATTCCGTAAATTAAGCCCGAATCAGGAGACTGTTTCGGGCTTTTTTGTTTACCAATTAAATCAATGATAAATCCAGCCATTGCTAGTTCAACTCATATTTCATAATTTAGCTTCACTTATTTTCAACAAAACGGAATGGTAATGAAATCAGCACTATCTTTAATACTAATTGCAGTCGTCTTTATAAGCTGCAGCAGCAAAAAATCGGATGAAGAATTGTTTAATGAAGCAAAGACGAACACAGAGGAAGGAAAAATACCTGAAGCAGTAGTTTCGTATGAGCAGCTATTAAAAGAATACCCGGATAGCAAAGCTGCCCCGGAAGCGCTAACAAACCTTGCTTCAATTTACCAGAATAAACTGGTTAAAAACATTTCCGAAACTGAATCATTACAAGAAGCCACAAAGCTATTCAGAAAAATTTTTGATGATTACCCTGAAAGTGAATTTGCCCCGATGGGTTTGTTCATGGCTGGTTTCGTTTTGGCAAATGATTTAAATATGTATAATGAAGCCACAGAAACCTACAATCTTTTTATGGAAACTTTTCCTGAGCATGAACTTGCAGCTTCGGCAAAAGAAGAACTTGATAACATGGGCTTAACCCCTGAAGAGATTCTCCAGAAAAATATTGCAAAAGAAGAATAATGTCCCATCTTCAGCAGGATTACAAAAATTTCCTCGAACCGGCATTTGTTTCAAAACTGAATTCGTTAGAACTTAAAGCAAGATTAGTTGTGGAAGGATTTATGGTTGGGCTTCACAAAAGTCCTTACCATGGATTCAGCGTTGAATTTGCCCAGCACCGACCTTACATGCAGGGCGATAACCTTAAAGATGTTGATTGGAAAGTTTACGGGAAGACTGAAAAGTTTTTTATAAAGCAGTACGAAGAAGAAACAAACCTGCAAAGTTTTATACTGCTGGATATAAGCAACTCGATGAATTTCAATTCACCGGGTAACATTACTAAAATTGAATATGCTTCTACGCTTGCGGCAGCACTAAGCTATTTGATGATACATCAACAGGATGCTGCAGGGTTATCTTTATATGCTGAAAATATTGTTAAATATCTGCCGCCTAAAGCCAACCGCACTTATCTTCGTGAAATATTGAAAAGTCTTGCAAATGCAAAAGCATCACAAAAAACCAACACTGCAAATTGCTTAAATGAAATAGCTGAAAAGATCAGCCGAAGAGGGTTAGTTATTATAATCTCAGATCTCTTTGATGATATTGATTCTGTGCTGAAAGCTGTTAAACACTTTAGTTACAAAAAAAATGAAGTAATTGTTTTCCAGGTACTCGATCCGCTTGAAAGATCATTTGCCTTTGGGAAGGATGCGATATTTAAAGACCTGGAAACTGAGGATGAGATGACTACCCAGCCATACCAAGTACAGAAAGCTTACAAAGATGCAATGACTGAGTTCACTTCAAAAATTAAAACTGAATGTCTAAATTCAAATATAGATTATAATCTTATCGAAACTTCAGATCCTTTTGATAAAGCCCTTCTTAATTACATTCAGAAAAGAGAAAAATTATATTAGATATTATTAATCAGAGATTTAATCTTTGTTAGATATTTATCAATCAATTTAACTGCAGCCTCCTTAGATTTTCCTTCAGCAATAATTCTTATAATCGGTTCAGTATTCGATTTACGAAAATGAACCCAGTGATCTTCAAAATCAATTCTCAAACCGTCATCTGTATTAACGGATTCATTCTTAAATTCTGTTTTTAATGATCCCATGATTTTATCTGTATCAATATCGGGGAGATCTATCTTTCTTTTTTCTATAAAGTAAGAGGGAAGGGCATTCTTCAGTTCGGAAAGAGTTCCTCCAAACTCTGTTAAATGCTGCAGGGTTAAAGCAATTCCAACAAGCGCATCTCTTCCGTAATGCAGTTCAGGATAAATTACACCACCGCTTCCTTCTCCACCAATCACAGCGTTAACTTCCTTCATCTTTTCAACAACGTTTGCTTCCCCAACAGCAGAGCGATGAACCGTTCCACCAAATTTAGCAGCTACATCATTCACTGCGCGGGTTGTTGAAAGATTAATCACAACATCGCCTGGTTGCTTTGATAGAATAAATTTTACTATCTGCGTTATGGTGTTTTCCTCAACAAATGGTTCCCCTTTATCAGTGATGAGTACAAGCCGGTCAACATCGGGATCAACAACAATTCCTAAATCTGCTTTTGTTTCAATAACAGCTTTCATTGTTTCGGTTAAGTTTTCAGGCAGCGGTTCCGGGTTGCGCGGAAAGATTCCCGTTTTTTCGCAGTTCATTTCAACAACTTCACAGCCAAATTCTTTTAACATATCCGGGACAACATAAGCTCCCGCGCCGTTCACACAATCAGCTACCACTTTAAATTTTCTTTTAGCTATCGCATTCACATCTATAACTTTTAAATTCATCACAGCTTTAACGTGATTCTTTACTCCCTCATTGTAAGAAATTTTCATACCGACTTTGTCCCACTTATTAAATTCAGCAGTTGTTGTATTAAGTTTATTTATCATTTCGTTATGTTCTTCAGGACTCATAAACTGTCCCGTACTGTTCAACAATTTTAATGCGTTCCATTCGTTTGGATTATGACTTGCAGAAATAGCAATACCGCCGTTAGCTTTTAATTCCTTTACAGTGAACTGTACAGTTGGTGTGGGGCAAATTCCTATATCAACAACGTCAATTCCTTTTGCCATCAATGTGCCGGAAACAATATTCTCAACCATCTCGCCTGTAATTCTGGAATCTCTTCCAACAATTACTTTCCCTTTACCTATAAAGTCTGCATAAACATTTAAATATTTTATTAATGACTGAGGATCCAATCCATCTCCTACAATTCCCCTTATTCCGGAAATGCTTACTACAAGTGTGCCCATATTTAGCTCCAGCTATAAAATAAATATTTTCTATATTCGATTATTAATTACTGTAAAGATAAATATTTATTATATGATTTATAGAGAGTATCTTTACTAAGAATAAAAATCCTGTTTTATGAAGAGACAAATAAATACGATAAATAAACTACTTATAAAGCACTTTGGATTTCCGCCAAGAAGCAAAAAGCTCCCGGATCCAGTGGATCTTTTAATTGCAACAATACTTTCGCAAAATACAAATGATAAAAATTCTTACAAGGCGTTTAAAAATCTTAAAGAGAAATATAAAAAATGGGAAGACGTAGCCCATCTAACTCAACCATCAATTGAAAAGTTAATAAAGGTTGCAGGTTTGGGAAAACAAAAATCAACTGCTATTAAAAACCTCTTAAGCGGTTTACTTAAGAGTAATGGTAAGATCAGTTTAAACCATATTAAAAAATTAACTGATGAAGAGATACTTGATGAGTTAACATCTTACAACGGAATTGGAATTAAAACTGCGAGTTGTGTTTTACTCTTTTCACTCGATCGGAACATTTGTCCTGTTGATACACACGTTCATCGTACATTAAACAGGATAGGGCTGGTAAACACCACTACGCCGGAAAAAACATTTTATAAAATAAACGGTAATTTGCCTGAAAATTCTGCTCATCAATTCCACACAAACTTAATACGGTTAGGCAGAGAAATTTGCAAAGCGCAAAAACCGCTTTGCTTCATCTGTCCTCTTCAAAAAAAATGTGCCTTCCCGGATAAAAATTTAGATAAGGTGACCATTTCTAAAGAAAATAGTTTTATGCTGCTGGATTCGATCAAATGAGAGAAATTTCAAATGGTTTTTAAATCCCCTAAAACTTCTTATCTTTGTTTAGTTAGAATGTGATTGTGCTTCTTTCTTCATAACATTAACATGTTTTTAATTTAAATCAGGAGAATTTTAATGTCAGATAAATTGGGACTACTTGGATACGACTATGCTGAATTTTATGTAGGTTCTGCAAAAATGTGGGCTTACTGGCATGCAAAAGCATTGGGATTGAATATTGTAGGATACCTTGGACCAGAAACAGGGGTTAAAGGAAAAGTATCTTACTATCTCGAAAAAAATAATTTACGTTTAGTAATTACTTCTGCGATAAATCCAAGCCGGTATGAAATTTCATCTTTTGTTGAAAAACACGGTGACGGAGTAAAACGCTGGTCCTTAAAAGTAAAGGATGTAAAGATTGCTTATGAAGGTGCTGTTGAAAATGGTGCTATTCCTTCGCGAAGTCTTGAAAAATTTGAGGATGAGAACGGTTACATTGAGGAAGCTGCAATAAAACTTTATGATGATGCTGAAATTGTTTTTATCAACAGGGAAAATTACAAAGGTATTTTTAAACCCGGTTTCGGCAAACCGATTCAACAAATTGAAATTAAAGCCGAAGAAACCGGTCTGCAGGCAATAGACCATATCGTAGGTAATGTTCGTACAAACGAAATGAACTTGTGGGCAAATTATCTTAATAAAAGTTTAAACTTTGAAACATTTATAGATTTCGGTCCGGGTGATATTTCCACTCAATATTCAGCTCTTCTTTCTAAAGTTGTTAGATCAACTGATGGACCTGCAGTTAAAAATCCAATTAATGAGCCTTATGATGGACTAAAAAGATCTCAGATTGAAGAATACATTGATGAGTACCTTGGTTCGGGAATTCAGCACATTGCTGTAATTACAAAAGATATTATCAAAACAATTTCAGCCTTGCGCGCCAACGGTGTAGAATTTCTAACAGTGCCCGATACTTATTTTGATATGTTGAAAGAAAAAGGAATGAAGGTTACCGAAGATATCGATGAACTTAGAAAATATGGCATCTTGTGCGACCTGGAAGGGGAGGGTTACCTGCTGCAGCTATTTACTAAACCTATTGGCGACAGACCAACTTTCTTTTATGAAATTATTCAAAGAAGAGAAGGTGCGCAGGGATTCGGACAGGGAAATTTTCAAGCCCTTTTTGAATCGATTGAAAGAGACCAGGCTTTACGCGGAAGCTTAGATAAATAAAAATAGAACAAACTTATTATAACCATGCAACCATGCAGCTATGCAAGGGAGGAATTCTAAATTGAGCATGATTGTATGAATGCATGATTGCATGAGATTCAAAAAATATTTGCAAAAGATTAAAGGAGTAGAACATGCCATTTTATGTTAAGCTTGGTAAAGTCCCGCCAAAGCGGCATACAACATTTTATAAAGAAGATGGAAAATCTTTATACAGGGAAGAATTGTTTAGCACAAAAGGTTTTTCAGGAATTTATTCGAATAAATATCATATTTATATGCCTACAAAGGTTAAAAAGATTGGCGAGGTAACGCCAGATAAATCAAATGGCTGGGATGATGCTCCTTTACAGTATTATCATTTTTTTACAGATGAGAAAAAAAGTAAAGGTGATTTTTTAAATTCACGGAATGAGTTTTTGAAAAATGATAACTGTATACTTTCAACAGCTCATCCAACTGAAGATGCTGATTTCTTTTACCGTAACAGTTACGCTCACGAACTTTTATTTGTTCATTATGGAAGCGGGGAATTTTTATCTGAATATGGCAAGCTACCTTTTGAACAATGGGATTATATTGTTGTGCCAAAAGGAACAACGTATCAACTAAAGTTTGATAGTTATGAAAATGCAAAATTGTTTATCGTGGAATCATCAAC
>CBEPPX010000133.1:0-5770 GCA_965511205.1 uncultured Ignavibacteriales bacterium
CTTGATTTCTTATCTGTTGTTGTGTACTGAAAGTTACCTCATAGCCCTGACCTGTAGTAGCAGCCGGGTCAACAACAGTAACTGAAACTACACCATCTGCATTTCCTTCAGCATGTTCAACATCCAATTCTGTTCCACTACCTTCTCCAAAGGTCACGCCCGGATCTGGTGTATGTGGAACAATAGTTATAATACTGAGCGGGTTTTCAAGGTTATTCGGCACAGCATCGGGGTCAGGATTATAACTGTATGATGTAACTGCGTAATAATATTTTATACCGTTTATTAGCGGCACACCACCTTTTACTTCATCAAGAGCTATAGAGATAAATCTCTTTGTACCGGTATCATTACCAAACTGTACCGGGAGAGTAACAACCGAACCCGTGGTGGGATCAAAAACAAGGTCAGATATTTTACCAATCCCATCTATCACGTCATAAGTAGCTACTCTAACACCTTCGCTTACAGAGGCAGAAGCTGATGGTAATTGATATACGTTATAGCCCTGAAATGTGTATCCCTTATTATTTGACAATTCGGAAGCCTGTACACTTGCAGGATCTTTCGACCAGTCCAGAATGATTTCCCTATCCAACTCAGTAACTGTAACAACTGGGGCCGGGGGAGCAACTGGAAGATCGAAGAAGTTATCATAAGCAACCTGTGCAATCTGGTCATAGAATTTTAATAAACCAATTGCTGAAATTCTATCTACACCGGGTATTGCACCGGCAACTACTTCGGCAACTACAACCTCCTGAGTATCACCGGGTGCCATTGTAAAAGGACCGGATGCACTTCCCTGGCGTCTGTCACCAGGCGGCAATTGATCTCCGTCCAGCCAGCCTGTACGGTTTATAGGATCGCCATTCAGTGCATAAGTTGTAACCTGCCCCGTGGCAAAATCTATGAACGGAGCACCGGACAGACCAAATTTACCCTGGAAGAAATTATAGAATTCGGTAGAACCATCTAAATCTCCCTGCGGCGGGTCACCAATATTAGGATCGCCGTTTGCAAAATAGTAGGCCGCTGTCATAGGTAAATTGATTTTACCGGGACCAACAGTCATATTGTTAAAAATTGCGAAATCAAGAATATCATCTACACCGTTTTTATTTCTATCCTCTCCGGCAACTCCATCTAAAAGAGGGCCCTGGAAAAAGTCGAATCCAAGCGCTGGAGGAGGAAGTGGTTGATAGGTAGCGTCTGAAGCACTTGCATTGTAGCAGTATTGCAGACTTAAGACAGTATCAACTCCTACAAAGTCATCGCCTGCTGCACCAAGATCAACGTCAGACCACATCGAAAAATACATGTTCTGTAATGAATCCTGCTGGGCACCCTTATTAATCACTTTGTATTTTCTAAAAAACATATTACCAAGCGCACCTTGCTGATTGTATGCCCAGTATGTGGCTTGTATTTCTATACCCATCGGTGAAGCACCGTATAAATCACCGGTTAGCGTCGGATTTAAGTCGTTACCAACAAACCACAATGTTTGATCAGCACCGGTGACACCGGGGATGTCCCTCATTAACGGATCTGGATCTGGTACAGCATCATAAACGCCATTACCATTTCCATCATAATAAGGAGCGCCCAATTGTACGGGCCATTCAGTCCAGTCCAAATCATATTGGGTACGAATGGCTGATTCGCTTGATGATTCAAGTGTGGCCTCTAACGAAAGATCTACTGAGGGTCCACCCGGATAAATATCAGGTCTAATCCTGTAAATTCTATAAACATCCAGTTCAGGATCATCAGCCAGCCCGTTTGCAAGAATTTTACCGGGCTGAATACCGGTTGCATAAGCAGTACCTCCAACCCTTGGCTGCGGGTCACCAGGAATTGTTGCACCCCACAACAGACCGGAAGTAAATGCAGCGGTTTTACCGCTTCCTTTTGGAAACACTAACCCCGAATTATTTACATCCCTGTCAATATCGGAAACACCGTTATTTCGAAAAACAGTAAAGATATTATTAATATCCAGGTATGTAAAAGGCACCTGGGTTTGAACTTTTTGAAGCGTTCGCTTGCTTTTGTCTTTATCACCCTCGGCATTAATAGTAACCTGGGCAATAAATAACATACTTATTATAAAAACAAGTACGTAATTAATTTTTTTAAGATTCATATTTAAGCTCCTATTTCTTATTGTTTTCTGTTTCATCCATAATTAGTACTCCAAACGAACACCAAGTCTAATTTGGCGAGGAGGACCATATAACAACGATGATCCAACTCCCTGGTTTTGTCCGCCTGCTCTTTGATATGATTGAAAATAATCTATCTGAATTGCATTGTATAATGCAACGTAATTAGGTCCGTTTTGTTCTGCCAATTGTCCGCCAAGGTCAAAATCACTTAAGTAACCATCATCGGCTGCTGAACCAGTTCTAAGAAATACATTCTGAACATTTCTTGTATCAAAAAGATTGATAACCCAGATATAGATATTGGCACTCAACTCATCAAAAAGCGAGATTGTTTTATCTACACGAAGATCAACCTGGAAGGTTGAAGGAGTTGTAGATGAGTTTAAAGATGCAACCGGGTTCCTGAAACGTGAGTCGCCTTCAAGGCTACCTTGTGTGTTACCTTTTCCTTCACCAAGAGTGAAAGGATGACCGCTATCAAATGATAATAGCAATGATGCGCCTAACTCTTGAAATATTGGACCTCCATCATCCTTACCGAATCGAAAATCCAGATTAACATTTCCACTTAACGCGCGGTTAAAGGCAAGCGGGGTAACATATTGAGGTTCAAAGATAGTTACACCATCAAGCGGTGCTCCTACTATTCCTGCATTGGAATTTGGAAATGATCCTGTTCCGCGTGCGTCCTGGAATGAAAGCGAGCCGTTCACCAGGAATCTTTCGTATCTACGCATATTAAAGGAGATTTCAATTCCTTTGGTTGTTGCAAAATCACCATTTTCTAATGTATTATAAGCCGGCCATGGAGAAGGTATTCCATCAAGACCGGTTTTTTGCAGACCAAATACAACTTGATCCTGTATATCTTTATAGTAAGCTGTAATATCAAACGAAGCAAAATCACCTATTTGCTGAGTAAATCCGACTTCATACTGGGTAGTTCTAGTTGGTCTTACATTATATCCAACCGGTGTACCAATAAAGAATTTACCTTGCAGATTGAATGAAATAGCATAAATACCTAAATATATATCTCTTAACCTTGTCTGTTGAACAAATTTGCCATACTGTGCATGGAAAACTGTTACATCGGTAATAGGGAATGAGAGACCTAAACGAGGACTTACAGAACTAAAGGTTGGATTTTTTTCCAGACCTGCAGCTATTGGTAATTTTGTGCTGAAATTTATGGATTTTTCAGGATGTGTAGGATCAATAAACTGAATTTGATCTGTGTCGATATAATCAAATCGTAATCCGGCATTAATAATCAGGTTATTAAATTCCATTTTATCCTGAACATATGCACCAATAAATTGAGGTTTCTTTGGTGCAAGTTGCCCCGTTGTATAGTTATCTTCACCATCGTATTCATTTCCAAATACATCATATCCGTAATTATTTACTCCCAAACTACTCATTATATCCAAATCTGTTTGAACTAACGGATCTCTATTGGGATCATTTATTCTGCCTGCAATCGGAGTTACATTCCTTTGTGTCACTCCAAAACTACGGATTGTATAAGTCTTGAATTCGCCACCAAATTTTAAAGTATGCTCTTTACCTAAATTCGTTGAGAAAGCAGCAGAAAAATTTAAATTCTCACTTTTTGAATTCAGATAAGGAGAAATAGGTGTGCCCGGGGCATTAAAAGAAAATGTGAAAACCTGGTATGGCGATGGAATCCTATATTGACCCGATGCTTCTCCCGGTAGTCTAATCCATGTAGCACCTGCATTAGCATTTGCTACGCTATCTCCATAAGACATAAAATTATCAACAAGAAGTGGATCATACCTGTGATCTGTATTAAAAGAAAAGCCGCCATTCAGTTCATAGAATGTTTCCGGGCCCAAAATATGAGTCATTTTAAGGTTAAATACACCATTTGTCAGATCAATTCTTCCGATCCTATCCAAATTAAGTATGTTAAATATTTGACCCGAAACACCTGATGAACCGTTGGCTTCATCAATAAAGCCATTTCCATCAAAAGTATTTATCTCAGAATAACTACCTATCAGTCTGAAAATTAATGGGTTAAAGTCAAAGGTAAAAGAACCTGTCCCGGAATTTTTTTTCAATGAATTCTTGAAAACAGCCCCGGCAGGATACGTAAAATCAATTGCGACCGGAGTTGGAGCATTCGGGTCACTTATCACACCTAGATTAATTCCAGGAAAACCCTGAGGTCCATGGTCATTTTGAAATGAATAATCAAATAAACCAAAGAACTTAACTTTATCAGTAAATAAAGGTCCGCTTAAAGTAGCAATTGTATTGCTATAGCCATACCAGTAAGCACCTAACGTTTTTTCTCCATCAAAACGACTGTCTGCACTTTTAAATCCTACGTTATCTGTAATATATTCTATAGAAGCATGCCAGTCAGCAGTTCCGGATTTAATTTGCCCACGGACGATACCGGCATTGGAACCTCCGAATTCTGCAGTATATCCTCCAGCTTGTACTGATACTTCTTCCAGAGCATCCTGCGAAATATCTACTGAACGCCCTCCGAATACGACGTTACTAATATTTGTACCCTCAATGTAGTATCCAACTTCATCCTTTCTACCACCCCTAACATAAACTGTGTTATCCTGTAGAATAACACCAGGAGTAAGCGCCAAGATATTGTCAATGCCTCTTACCGGTAATGCATCAATATCATCACTGGTAGTTATTCTCTGGGCGTTTGTATTACTTTTGTTGATTAATGGTTTCTCGGCTACAACTAAAACTTCTCCCACCTGAACTCCTTCCGGTTCGATCTGCATGTTTAACTCTGTAGTAAGATCCGTATTTATACGGACATTAGAAATAGTTTTTGTTTGGTAACCGATGTAAGAGAATCTAACTTCATAAGTACCGGGTTCAAGGTTGCCAATGGTATACTCACCATTAATATTGGTGGCTGCACCAAAGGATGTACCAATCATAAGAACGTTAGCCCCGATAAGCGGCTCACCGGTTTGCTGGTCAGTAACCTTTCCCTTTAGTTTTCCTGTTGTACCTGCCAGTACAATACCTGTTAGCAACAGGAAGAAAAAGAGAATAGTAATTAATCTCTTCATATCTCTCTCCTAGATTATTGAATGATGGTATTTAATGTTTTTTGCTTTTTCGATAGTGTCGCTTTTATTTATACACCATATCTTATACAACAACGTGCTGTAGGAAGTAGAAGTCTTCAAGGATATCTCAAATTTAAGATTCTGGCGCTCTTCAGCTGCAGTAAATTAGCGATTGATCTATGTGCCAGATTGAAATGTATATAAACAGAAGACACACTATGTCTTAGAATAGAGTAAAAAAATTCATCTACCTCCAGTTTGTTTTACAATTATTAATTAAATATCGATCTTAACGTCTTAAAAAATATCAACAAAGTCAACACTTTTTTTTGCAACTCTTTTAATATACCCAATTTTGCCAATATTTAATAATGTACGTAGTATAAGAATTTTAAGAATCTTTCAAAAAAACCGGGCTTACAATCTTGTGAGTAATTTCAACTCAACACCTTCGAATGCCGGTTCGAATCTGCAAACTCCGCCAATACATATATTACCTGCCTGGCGTGTGCCAAA
>CBEPPX010000134.1:0-5724 GCA_965511205.1 uncultured Ignavibacteriales bacterium
TGCTGCGCATTTCTCTTGAGCTTTCTAAAACAAAACCAATATATCAAGATTTAGCTACAAAGTTTTTCGAACACTTTTTATACATCGCAAAATCAATGACTGATATGGGATGCAAGGGTGTTGGTCTTTGGGATGATGAAGATGAATTTTATTACGATGCACTTCATCTTGATGAGAGCATTCAGCATTTGAAAATTCGCTCAATGGTTGGATTAATTCCACTATTCGCTGTTGAAGTTTTAGAACCCGATTTAATGAAACAAGTTCCGGAATTTGAAGCAAGGCTGAACTGGTTTCTTACCAACAAACCTGAAATGGCTAAGCTAATATCACGCTGGAATGAAAAAGGTTCAGGAGAAAGAAGGCTTCTTTCTTTGCTTAGAGGGCATCGTATGAAGAAGCTTTTAGAACGAATGCTTGATGAAACTGAATTTCTTTCGGATTATGGAATACGTGCTCTTTCAAAATATCACGAACAAAATCCTTATGAATTGAATCTGGATGGAAAAAAGTTTGATGTAAAATATACACCTGCTGAATCTGATAGCGGAATGTTTGGCGGTAATTCAAATTGGCGTGGTCCCATTTGGTTCCCGGTGAACTTTTTAATACTCGAATCTCTGTATCGTTTTCATCACTACTACGGAGATGATTTCAAGATAGAATGTCCAACAAATTCAGGAAATTATGTTACAATAAAAGATGCTGCCGATGAACTCGCAAACAGACTTTCAAAAATATTTTTAAAGGATGAAAACGGTTCGCGTCCGGTATTTAGTTACAATAGCAAAATTCAAAACGATCCTCATTTCAAGGATTACATTTTGTTCCACGAATACTTTCACGGTGATAATGGAAGAGGTGTTGGCGCTTCACATCAAACCGGATGGACCGGATTGATTGCAAAATTACTGCAGCCAAGGAAAAATTCATTGAAAAGGCGATAAAGATTGCCAATAGCAGACAAATCATATTTAAACTTCATCCAAATGAAAATATTAAACGAGCAACGGTAGAAGTAAATAAATACGCTCAAGGTTCATTAATATTTGATAAAATGAAAGCTGAAGTGCTAATAGCTAATTGTGAAACTCTTGTAACACGTTATTCTTCTGTGGTCTATGTTGGGCTTGCTTTAGGCAAAGAAGTATTTTCAGATTTTGATGTTGAAGATTTAATCAAATTTCTTCCGTTACAAAATAGCAGACAATCAGCAGAAAATATAGCAGCAATGGCAAGAGTAATAACTGATTCTGCAGATCAAATTATCCAACTTCAGCAATCTTCACATAGTAAAACTGAAAATGTTTATAACCCCGAATATCTTTTTAATAAAAACCTCATTAAATCTAATTTGCAGCATCATAAATGATATGATTAATTAGAAGATGGAAATACAATTTATTTATAACGCAAAAAATGGCTGGGCTAATTCGATATTCGATTTAGCTCACAAACTAATTTCACCTGATACATATCAATGTAATTTGTGTAAAATTACTAACGGTGCATTTTCAGAAAACAAAAAGTTCAGAGAGCTAAAGGAAAAATTCAATATCACCCTATGGCATATTGATGAATATGAATTAAAATATCATAGAGAATCAGCTTACCCTTTAATTATTATTAGAGATTTATCTGGCAACGAATTATCTCGAATAGAATCTCACACAATTAATGAAATCAATAATGTTAGTGAACTTGAAAAACATATTATAAGATTCAAACAGAAAAACTAATAATATTATTTAATATTCAGATTAGAACTCTATGGAAATGTAGCCGAATCAATCCTTGGATTTATCTGATAAATAAACCTTAAAATGCAATTCTCCTTTAGAAAGAAAACATTTTCTGGAGAATTATATTAACATCCCTTTTTGACCCAAATAGGAATTAAAAGAGAGATCGTATTTGTTGTACTCTATTAAAAATTGAATTCTATCTTGTGATGATTTTAGTTCTTTATTTAGAACGTATAAATCATTAAATGTAAGCAATGAGTTTCGATTTTGTGTATGAATTTTAGTTATAGTGTTATAATTTTTAGAAATGAAAGCCTCATATTTATTTCTTATATAAAAATTACTTCCCTCAGCTGCAAGCGTTTCATCAAATACTAGTAATATGTTATAAACCTCATATTTATGATTAATGCTTAGTTCAGCAAGCTTACAGAAGCTCTCAAAATCTTTGTTAATTTCTAATATTTTTTCGACCTGTTGTCCCGCTCCAGATTCCTTAGATGCATATCTTTTATCAAATTCTTGAAAAAACTTTTTTGGGGTAGACTCATATCTTAAGTTCAAGCCCATCAAAGTTGACTTAATTTCAAAAAGGAGAATTGATTTGTTAAGTATAACCCCAAAATCGGCATACTCGAAATTATTCTTTGAGACTTTCAATTCCTTAGTAGTATTATCAATTAGTAATTCTCTAAGATATTCTTTAATAGTAGGTTCAACGATTTGGCTACCAAATGATTCCCTAAAGTTTTTTCCTTCATTTGTTCCGCTTAAACAATGATAACCTTTTCTAAGAAGCCCAATAAATAACAAATGTAATCCCAATACATACAAATTTTCCTCTAATTTTATCAAAGGAAAAGTTTCTAAAAATCTATACTCAAAGGGAATTTCTAATTTGGGTCGTCTTGAATCCCATTTACATGACAAATCGTGAAAATTTACTGCTAAAAGTTCACTCAATTGTTCAAAATTATACTTAGAAAACTTTTGTTTAGAGAAGTTGTCTAATAGCTCGATATAACTAGAAAATTTTAAACCTGTATTACTAGCAAATATGGAGCAATAATGTGAAAAAGATTCTGAACTTGATATCACATCATAGAATTTCTTAAATATATTAGTACTTGCTTGGATATCTGTGGCAGTTAACAAATCGCCTATCCATTTAAAGGATACAAATAATATTCGTTCAATTGGATCATTGATTTCCGGTAATAATTTCTCTTCACTTGCTTCAATAATATCATTGGAGCACAAAAAGAGTTCCAATATGTCAGTGCCTTGAACATTGTATAAGTTGATATCGTCCTGTTTATGTTTTCTCGAACAGAATATTTGGACAAGAGTTGATAAAGACCTTCTATGTAGCCAAATATTGTTGTCGATAGGTATTGTAATTTGATTTTGAATTCGAGTTAAATTATTTGGTTCGTTATCAATTCCGATCTCTTGTGAAATTTTACTAATAAGATTAAGTATTGTAATAGAATTATACTTACTAAAAATGTGCTCAATCAGGGAGAAGTAATAAGATAATTCCTTCTTGAATCCATAATAATCACTGTGCTTATAGTACTTGATTGCTCCCATTTTCCTCGTAAATCCATCCTGTATTTTCATCAATAAAAAAGACTGATTGAAGGTTTCCTGAGGTTCCACTGGTCTGTTGGTGCCACTGAGCAGTAATATCTATAGATAGGAAAAGCAAAACAATTGAAAAACTAATTAGAGACTTCATACTTATCAATTACAAATTTTATATTGTTATTTAATTAGTAAAAAAATCATACAACTTTTTAATAAAGTTTAAGTTTCATCATTTCATCAACACCATCTTCTTAGTCTCAACAAAAGAACCTGCATGTAATTGATAGAAATAAGTTCCACTTGGAAGATTACTCGCACTAAACTCTATTTCATAACTACCTGATTGTTTTTCTTCATTAATAAGCTCTGCAACTTCATTTCCTAAAACATCATATACCTTCAATGTAACCAACCCTGCATCAGGTATCTGATACTTTATTATTGTTGATGGATTAAAAGGGTTCGGATAATTTTGGTTAAGTGAAAACTTTTGCAGTTGATGTTTTTCTTGAACTATTCCGGTGATGGTTTTTAACAATGTATAAGTCTGTGTTGTTCCGTTAGTGTAAAAATTGTAAATATTCCCATTTTCATAGAACAAAGCACGCATAAAACCATTCGTATAATTATATTCATGGTCAAGGTCAATACAAATAACTTTATCGTTATACAAAAGTGTTATATTATCAAAAACTGTATGACCGATAACAACCATATCTCCGCCAAAATGGGAAATTATTGTATCCACTTGTTGCTGTGTAAGATTCTCCTCAGCCATTCCACGGTACCAATAAATTCCAACTGCACTACCTCCATTAATTATCGTACATTCGCTGGTTGTACAAGTACTGTCCATTCTGAATCTGCCCCAATAATTGATTTCATCATAACTGAGACCTAAAGCATCAACCCCGGGACTAATGCCCCCATGCAGGAAGATAAATGGTTCGGCTTTTTCAATGATATTTTTTGTTCTTAACCATCTCCCCAATTCAGTATCAGTGGCATAAATACTCTGGAGAGTTTCTCCCATAAGCTGAACATTGTTGATATACTTTTGAGCAACATATCTAAAATCATAAATTAAATTCATTATATCGTGGTTACCCATAATCATATGGATTTTTCCACCCTGTGCTTCTGCCTGACTTTCTAACCTGTATAATAGCCAAAGACATTCAGTAACATTATTTCCCCTGTCGAACATGTCACCAACGAAAATCAAATGCCCCTCATCGAAAGTCCAGTTGTAATTGTTATCTATAACCCCGGCATCCAGCAAAACCATTACAAAAGCTTCCAGGTTTCCCTCAATGTCGGAAATGGCAAGAAACTTTTCCGGCAGTGTATATATTGATGGTTGGATATTCAATTCAGTTTGAAGTTCAACATTAAAACTATCTACCCCATTTTGAAACCGGCATGTCAGTACAACATTTTCCGGGTTTTGATAGGTGTGGGTTTGCGGGCCTGTTGACTCTACTGTTTTTACTACAATTTCTCCATTCCTAAAAAAAACATAAGGGCCGTCCAATTTATAATCGATTACATTGGTGTCCGAAACATAGCAGTCAAATGAAATATCAGAACTGCTGGTATTATGATTATGTACTTCAATTGCAATGATATTTTCACCGTTAATAAAATATGATTTATCTACCTGGTAAGTCCAGAAATCATTTTCAACGTCATTAGGAATAAAGGTGGTTGTTCCTGTAAGATAATTGATCGGGCCGGAAGGCATAAGCGCAGAACGAAGCACTTCGGTGCCGTTAACATAAGCAACTGCCCCATCATCATGCACAATATTAAAATATATCTCATCCAACAGGCTTGTATCAGGGATATTCACAATTTTCCGGAAATAGTAGGTGATGAATCCAGGATTCAGCAAAGTAGTTTCGTCTCCTTCACCATAACCCATATGGCCATGCCCAACACTCCAAAGAGAATCATCAAAGGTTAACTCTTGCCATACAGTATCCTGATTTGAGCCATCGTCAAGGTATTTCCACTCAGATCCTTGATCAAAAAATAACGTATCATTATTTACTCCAGTACCATCTTCACTTTGCTCTGCCTCATCTGAACCTAAAGCAAGTGAAGATGTGAAAGTAATTGATTGTGAAACTATGAATAAGAAAAATAAAATTCTTAGAAAGATTTTCATTGTTGGACTCCTCTTGAAAGTGAAATAATCAATATTGAATTTCTACTTCGGCAAAATTTTTGGTGTGTAATATTCAGTTTGTAAATACTCGCAATGCTCGCATTCCCAACATAGTATAAGAAGGATTAATTTCTGAGTTTAATTTTTCTAATTTATTTTAGAATAACAAATTTGCTTGTCTATGAAGATAGATGGTGATTGGCAAGTAATAAAAACCCC
>CBEPPX010000135.1:0-5670 GCA_965511205.1 uncultured Ignavibacteriales bacterium
CACTGCCATAACTTAGAGCACGAAGATGATGGAATGATGTTGAACATTCAGATTGATGCGCCAACAATTGTGGAGGATGATAACAAATCACCGGAAACGTTTGAGCTTCATCAGAATTATCCTAATCCGTTCAATCCTTCAACAACAATTAAGTACAGCGTAAGTAAGCAATCATTTGTGAATATCTCTGTATTTACTTTATTGGGCAGAAAGGTAGCTGAATTGGTAAATGAACAATTGGAATCTGGAAACTACAAAGTAGGATTTGATGCTTCAGGTCTGTCTTCAGGAATTTACGTATATCAATTGCGTACTGATGGTGTTACTTTATCTAAAAAAATGCAGCTCTTAAAATAGTTGCTTACAATGCTTCCGGTGTTTCAACATTGAAAGCTAAAATAAATTTTTATTCCTATTTCAATTTAATTTGATATGTAGTCAATTTATTATATAAAGAGTAAATTTGTATTAATATGAATAGCCAAATCTATTATAAAAACCATTGGAATAACGTTTATTCCAAAAGTGAAATTAACAAACTTGGCTGGTATGAAGAATCACCCAAACCATCGCTCGATCTAGTTAAAAAATGTAAGTTAAATAAAGATGCAGTCATTTTAGATGTTGGTTCGGGTGCAACAACTTTAATTAAAAAATTATTAGAGCAAGGTTACAATAATATCATAGCAACAGATATTAGCGCTGTTGCACTTGAAAAAGCAAAGGAAAAGCTCAAAGCAGAAAAAGCTAAATTAGTAAAATGGATAGTTGACGATATTACCGATCCCGAATATTTAACCGAACCCGGGATTATAGATTTATGGCACGATCGCACGGTGCTTCATTTCTTAACAGAAGAAAATCAAAAAGACGGCTATCTTTCAACTCTCAAAGGACTTGTTAAGGTCGGAGGATTTGTGATTATCGCAGTCTTCTCACTAGAAGGTGCGAAAAAATGCAGTGGGCTGGATGTTGTAAACTATGATCATACAATGATATTAGAATTCTTAGGTAATGAATTTGATTTGCTGGAACATTTCCCATATCTATATATTCAGCCTTCCGGCGGTGAAAGACCTTATCAATATACTTTGTTTAAGAGATTAACATAATTTCTTAAAAAATGCCCACACAATTAGCCAGGAAACCAAATTAAGATGGGAACACTCCACTTAATAAATAATTGAGATTACCAAGGAATTAGCATGATTTTAAAATAGAGATATGTTATTATTAATCTCAAATTGTTATTCATTTTAATTATGTGCTTCGTGAGGATGTTTATTGTTCGAGGATTTAAGGGGTTGACTCTGTTTACCTTATCCGGTCATGAAAACTTCAACTAATTGAGGGAGAATACAATGCGATACAGATTATTTGCATTAGCACACATTATCGTTATCTCATTTTCTATAAATATATTCTCTCAGGGTGGAACCGCAGTTACATCACTTTTACTTAAACCGGGAGCAGAAGCTAATGGGCTTGCCGGTTCTTATACTGCTCTGGCAAGGGGAGGGTACGCAATGTATTATAATCCAGCAGGATTAGCACAAACGGAGAAATTTAGTTGGAGCTTTAGCTATTCGGATTGGTTGCCGGATTTCAATCTCGATCTGTATACAATCTTTTCATCTGTTGTTTATTCATACCCAAAAATTGGCAATTTTGGTTTTGCTGTCCAGTATTTTGATGTTGGTAAGTTTTTTGATTTTGGTAAGTATTCTCATCCTTATGATCTTAGTTTGTCAGTTGGATATGGAAAACAATTTACAGAAACTTTTTCAGGCGGCATTACATTAAAATATATTCATACTAAAAATTATATCTTCTCTTCAATTGAGATTGAGTCAAGAATCGCTCATGCAAATGCCGTTGCATTTGATTTGGGAATTCTTTTCACAAATTTCCTGCCTGAATTATGTCATTCCAAAGATATTGCAGAGGGCAGTGATGGCTTATTTACAAGGACAATTAATAAAAACAGGGGCCCTTCAATTGCAATTGTATTATCAAATATGGGGAGTAAAATTGATTATGAGGATGATTATCCACCTCGCCCTTTACCTCAAAATCTCAGAATCGGCTTAGCCTGGACTGTTGTGAATAATGATCTGTTTGGAGTCACTGTATCTTCAGATATATTAAAAATGATGATACACAGCGACTCCGAAGGTTATGATTCATTCCTGACAGCATTAGTTACGTCCTGGGAAAAATTTAAGTTTGAGGAATTAGAAATTTCCTTTGGATTGGAAATAGATATAACAAGTCTTATTAGTCTTAGGGTCGGCTCATTTAATGAAGATGAAAACTATGGTAACAGAAATTACTATACATATGGTTTTTCTGTCGGACCTGAGTATGCCCGTTTTGGTATGTCATTTTTCGATACTATCGATAAAGGACATCCGCTAGATAATACAATATTTTTTGAAGGAGCAGTTAGATTGTAAATTAAAGCAAAAAACAGATAATCTTCTTAAATTTGAATATTAAATTTTAAACTGAACTCACTACGGAGACCTTGGAATGAAAGACACACCTATTAATTTTGATGTTGTTTCAAAAGTACTTAACGAAAGTAATCTTCCCAATGTTGGCAAAGCATCCATTCGTGAAATAAGAAAGCTGATTGATAAAATTGAAAAAGAATCTGGCGATAAGTATATAAGAATGGAAATGGGAATACCAGGCTTGCCGCCTGCAAAGGTTGGAGTTGAGGCAGAGATTGAAGCATTAAAAAAAGGAGTTGCTTCAACATATCCCGATATCCAGGGTATCCCCCAGCTTAAAAATGAAGCATCACGATTTATCAAACTATTCATGGATGTCGATATAAAACCGGATGGCTGTTTACCAACAGTCGGTTCGATGCAGGGCGGGTTTGCCGCTTTTACTACGGTAAATAAAATGTATAAAGAAAAAGATACTACTCTTTTCATCGATCCCGGTTTCCCGGTTCATAAGCTACAGCACGATATAATGGGGCTTAAATGGGAAAACTTTGATGTTTACGATTACCGTGGGGATAAGCTTAGAGATAAACTTGAATCATTTCTCGCCAAGGGCAATATCTCTTCAATGATTTATTCAAACCCTAATAATCCTTCGTGGATTTGCTTTACTGAAAAAGAACTTAAGATAATAGGCGAGATGGCTGATAAGTATAACGTGGTGGTGCTTGAAGATTTGGCTTACATAGCAATGGATTTTCGAAAAAATCTTTTTACGCCCGGTAAGCCACCCTTCCAGGCAACTGCTGCAAGATACACAAATAATTATATCCTTTTCATTTCAAGTTCAAAGGTGTTCAGTTATGCCGGGCAGCGGATAGGAATAATGGCAATATCCGATAAACTCCACGAAAAAAAATGTCCTGATCTTAAAAGGTATTTTACCTCCGATCTTTTCGGTTATGCGATGACTTTTGGAACCATTTATGCACTGAGCGCCGGTGTAACTCATTCGGCACAGTATGCACTTGCTGCAATGCTTAAAGCTGCAAACGATGGCGAGTTTAATTTTGTTGAAGTTGTAAAAGAGTATGGTGCAAAAGCTAAAATTATGAAAAAACTTTTTACCAATTACGGTTTCAAAATCGTTTATGATATGGATGAAGATGAACCGATTGCCGATGGGTTTTATTTTACTTTCTCGTATCCGGGGTTTACTGGTGAAGAACTTTTGAGTGAATTAATATATTACGGTATAAGCGCTATTTCACTTGCAATTACTGGCAGCGAACGGTTGGAAGGTGTAAGAGCTTGCGTATCACTTGTACAACGCGATCAATTTGATGATCTTGAATTCCGGCTTAAAAAATTCAATGAGCATCATCCTCTGTAGAAGGCATAACCTGATCAGGATTGATTAACGCATAATGTATTGTTAACTTCAGTTTTAATTAATAATGAATATTCAGTAAATATTTTATCCCATATTATGAAAGTTTTCGAATTACTGGAAGAAAAATTTATTCTAACAGATTTTAAAAGTTATAAAAAAGAAGATATTATTAACGAGTTGATTGACCTCCATGCTGATAACGAGTTGGTTGTTAACATTGAAGATGTTAGGAAAGCAGTTATTGATAGGGAAAAGGTTATGTCAACCGGTGTCGGCAAAGGTTTTGCCATTCCGCATGGTAAAACAAATTCTATAAAAGATATTATTGCTGCATTTGGTAAAACAACTCATCCCGTTGATTACGATGCACTTGATGGTGAACCGGTTCATCTTGTATTCCTGCTGGTTGGTAAAGACACTCTTGTAAGCAAACATATAAAATCACTCAGCCGTATTTCAAGGCTGATGAATAAAGATGATTTTAGGCAGAAGCTGGTTGATGCAAAATCAAAAAATGAAATTCTTAAGATATTTGAAGAAGAGGAGAAGAATTATAGCGATGTTTAGTTTATTGTTTAAGTTTTTATAATTTTCCATTCGTAATTTTCATTTCAGCAGTAAATGATAAAAGCAATAAAAGGTACAAAAGATTTACTCCCTTCCGATGCTCCCCGCTGGCATTATCTTGAAAACATTGTAAAAAAAATCCTCACAAATTTTAATTATAAAGAGATCAGGACTCCTGTTTTTGAAGAGACATCACTCTTTGCGCGAAGCATTGGCGAAGATACAGACATCGTTGGTAAAGAGATGTACACTTTTAAAGATAAAGGCGAAAACAGTTTAACATTAAAACCTGAAATGACAGCAGGAGTGGTTAGAGCTTTTATTGAACATTCGCTTGGCGGACTGCAGCCGTTAAACAAGTTGTACTATATCGCCCCTATGTTCAGGCAGGAAAGACCGCAGGCAGGAAGATTTAGACAGTTTCACCAGTTTGGTGGAGAAGCAATCGGTGGATCATCTCCATTGCTTGATGCTGAATTAATACAGATTGCGTACGATATTTTAAAAGAACTTGGTTTAAAACATTTAACAGTAAAAATAAATTCGCTTGGTGTTCCCGAATCAAGAGAAAATTATAAAAAGCTTTTAAGAGAATATTTGCACGATAAAAAAGAAAATCTTTCTGAAGAGAGCACAAAAAGATTTGATACAAACATTCTAAGGATTTTTGACAGCAAAGTTGAATCAGATCAACAATTGCTTGAAGATGCGCCGATGATGATTGATCATCTTGATGATGAAAGTAAAAACGATTTTGAGATGGTTAAAGAATATCTTGGCAAAATTAATGTGCCGTTTGAAGTTGATGCGAAACTGGTTAGGGGATTAGATTATTATACTAAAACAACTTTTGAAATCACCAGCAGTAAAGTCGGTTCGCAGAGTGCATTGCTTGGAGGCGGCAGGTATGATCTATTGGTAGAACAATTAGGTGGAAAACCTACACCGGCAGTAGGATTTGCAGCAGGTATCGAAAGAATTTTACTTGCCTGCGAAAATGAAAAAAGCTTTACACTTCCCGAACCTATAATCGATCTTTATCTTATAAGAATAGAAAAAGAACTTGAAACAGTTGTAAGCGAACTTGCGGCAAAACTCCGCCGCGAAAATCTTACGGTTGAATTTGATTATCTTCTAAGGAGCGTTAAAGCACAAATGCGCGAAGCAAATAAATTGAATGCACGTTTTGCACTATTCATTGGAGGCGAAGAGTATGAGCAGGGAAACATAAATTTGAAGAATATGGAAACCGGC
>CBEPPX010000136.1:0-5657 GCA_965511205.1 uncultured Ignavibacteriales bacterium
CAGAATTATTTATAGTAAAATCGGACGAGGCTAAAGAAAAGTATATGAAAAGGATGATAGAATTCTTTAAAATAGATGGAATCATTTTTCACGATGCAAAGACCTGCCCGAACAATTCTAATAATCGCTATGGGATGCCCCAAAGACTTTCGCATGATACAGGTATTCCTAGTATTACAATAAACGGTGACTTGAATGACATGAGACTTATCTCTGATGAGCAGACTAAAACAAACATAGAAGCTTTTATTGAACAGCTTGAGGAAAATGGATGATGAATATTTCTATTCAAGTATAAGGAATATACAGAGATAAATGAGGTGTTATGTCTAATTTAATAACAGTAAGGAGATCTCATAAGATGCTTGATAGATTATTCAGTCCTAAATCGGTAGCGATAATAGGTGCTTCCACAAAAGAACTTTCCATTGGCAACGTTATAACAAAAAATCTTTTACGTTACGATTTTAAAGGGGCTATCTATCCTATAAATCCAAAAGCAGATGAAGTAAGGGGAGTTAAAGCCTATAAAACAATTTTTGATATTTCCGAAGATGTTGATCTTGCACACATTAGTATTCCAGCGAAATTTGTAGCAAAGGCAGTGGAAGATTGCGGAAAAAAAGGGGTTAAGTATATCATTATTAATAGTGCAGGGTTCAAGGAAATTGGTACCGAAGGAGAAGCTTTAGAAAAAGAAGTTGTTACTATAGCAAGAAAGTACGGAGTAAGGATATTTGGTCCAAACTGCCAGGGTATAATTAATACTGATCCTGATGTAAGAGCTTATTGCGACTTTACATTTACCTACCCGGACCCGGGACATATTTCTGTTGTTGCGCAAAGTGGTGGAGTCGGTGCAGTTATCATGCAACGTTTTTTTGATCTTGGTGTCGGAATGCGTTACTATGCTTCCAACGGAAATGCGTGTGATATTTCTATAGAAGAGATTATCCGGTATTGGGGCGATGATGAACAAACCAGAGTGATTGTATTGTATGTTGAAGGATTTGCTGATCCAAAAGGTTTTATGGAAATGGCTTACGAGGTAGCAGCCAAAAAACCTATTCTTGCAATGAGAGGAGGAAGGACAGAAGAAGGTGCAAAAGCTGCAACTTCTCATACAGGCGGATTAGCCGGAATTGGGCTTTCAACTGAACTTATTTTTAATAAAACTGGAATATTAACCTTCAGGGATGAAGAAGAAATGTGCCAGGCTGCTGTTGCTTTTGCGAACCAGCCAATTCCAAAAGGTAATCGCGTTGGATTAATAACTGACACGGGAGGACCGGCAATTATTGCAACAGATGAACTTGTTGATCTTGGACTTGAAATTCCTCCGCTTTCAGAAAATGCAAAAAGTTCTCTGAAGGAAAAACTATATCCTGAAGCCTCCGTTCGGAATCCTATCGATGTACTTGCAACTGCTGCCGCACCTCATTACCGTGCTGCGATGGATACTCTGCTTGAAGAAGAACAAATCGACAGCATTTACATCAATTTTGTTACGCCTCCATTTGTTGATACTGAAAGCGTTGCTAAAGAAATGGCTGAGGTTAGCAAACTGAAAAAGAAACCTATTGTTTGTAACTACATGACCGATAAAGCTCAGTGGATAGAAACAACTAAGATTATGAAAGAGGGCGGTATTCCCTGTTATGATTTTCCCGAAATGGCGGCGAAAGCGCTAGCTGCTTTGACTCGCTTCGCAGAAATACGCAGACGGGAAAAAGATACGGTTAAACTTTTCGATGATGTAAATAAAGGCAAAGCTGAATCAATACTATTATCAGCAAAGAAATTAAATCGTGAAATCCTTAATGCGAAAGAAGTTTACGATGTACTTGCTGCTTATGGAATTCCAGTAGCTGATTGGAAAATTGCAAGTAATGTTGAGGAAGCTGAAAAAGCTGCAAATGAAATAGGTTTTCCTATTGTAATCAAAGCAGATACTGAATCCATAATTCATAAAAGCGACGTAGGTGGAGTTGCAATAAATCTTAAAGATAAAAATGAAGTAAGAATGGCTGTAGAAAAAATGCAGAATAAGTTTGATGAAGCAAACCTGAGATTCTTTATTCAGAAATATTTGCCCGGTGGAAGAGAATTGATTGTTGGTGCAAAAGCAGAGACTGGGCTTGGGCACCTTATCATGTTCGGAATTGGTGGAATTTTTGTGGAAGTACTGAAAGATGTAATTTTTAAAATCGCACCCGTTACTCGTACGGAAGTTAAAGATATGCTCTCAATGATTAAAGCTGCTGCATTGCTTGACGGTATTAGAGGTGAAAGCGGAATAAACAAAGATGCTGTTATTGAAATTATTCAACGCACTTCACAACTGGTAACCGATTTACCAGTTATTAAGGAAATGGATTTGAATCCCATAATTGCATTTAAAAATCAGGCTTTGGCAGTTGATGCCAGAATTAAAATCTAAAAGGAGTAAAGCAAAATAAGTTTTCGCTGGAAATTCTAATTACCATTTAAATTTTATAGATTACATTTGAAATTGAAAGTATCTCAGCAAAGAATTATTAAATTTTTCTTACCCATAGCTAAAAAAATAAAAGCATTTGTTCAACAAATGGAATAATAAAATGGATCCTGAAAAATATAAAATCGGAATTATTGGATTAGGACCTGTTGGGTTGGTCCTTGCAGCACATTTGCAGGAAGCTGGTTGCGAAGTGCATATCTGCGATATAGAGAAAAAGAAGATTAACTTGATAAGAAATGATGGTATTGAACTGTCAGGTAAAATCGAAAAAAGCATCTTCTTTAAACATGTTTACTCGTCACTAAGTGAACTGCTTGATCAAGAAATTGATGTTCTGATAAGTGCTGTTAAAGCTTATCACGTTGATTCAGTTCTGGATCAGATTAAAGAACAAGTCAGAGGAAATTTATTCTTGCTAAGTGCACAAAATGGTATTGATATCAGGGAAAAGTATACCAGCCATTTTGATGAATCACAAATATTAAGGATGGTTGTTAACTTCGCTGGTAATTTGCATGCACCTAACGTAGTTAATGTTACCTTTTTTAATCCCCCGAATTATATCGCATCGGTCGACGATTCCAGAGCAGATATTGCAGAATGGCTCTCTGAAACTCTTACAAGTGCGAACCTGGAAACGCTGCGAAAAGATTCTTTTGTTATTGCAGATAAAATTTGGGAAAAAACAATTCTTAATGCAGCTCTTAGCCCTCTCTGTGCTATCTCTAATTTGACTATGAAAGAAGCTATGGCTCATCCGGATACTCTGGAAATTATTGAGCAGATTATTTTTGAAGCGATTGAAGTAGCAAAAGCCGAAGAAATAAAATTAGGAGAGAATTTTGTAAAGCTATGTATAAGATACCTTAAAAATGCAGGGGATCACTTTCCCTCTCTCGCAGTAGATTTAATCAGCGGCAAGGAAACTGAAATTGATTATATGAACGGTAAAATAGTTGATTACGGAAGGAAGCACTATATCCGCACTCCTCTTAACCTTACTTTTACAAATTTGGTAAAAGCTATTTCTCATAAAAAGTCTAATTCAAGAAGCGAAAAACAAAAATCAACAGAAAGCATTATGGATCTTTGATGCACTAACAAATAAAAATTTCAATTAATGTGAAAAGGTTTTATTACAGAGGAAATTTATCTATTAAATAAACATTAGTACGAGAATGTATCTGCCGGATTTTACATATCATAAGCCCACAACGTTGCAGAAAGCCTGCATATTGCTGGAGAGTGAAAAAAATGCTGCTGCTATTGCGGGTGGAACGGATATACTGGTTGAAATAAAAAAAGGATTAAGATATAATGATAATATAGTTTCGTTATCTGGAATCAAGGAATTGAAAATGATTGAAGAGAGCGGAAACAAAATACTCATTGGAGCCGCCGTAACTCATAATGAAATAAGAAATTCGAAATTAATAAAAGAAAAACTACCGGCTTTATCAGAAACCGCTTCATTAATTGGAAGCGACCAGGTGCGGAATATTGCAACGGTAGGGGGAAACCTATGTACAGGCGCTTCCTGCTGCGATATGGGCCCTGTTCTAATTGCCAGCAATGCATCTGCTGAGATCATTTCCACAAAAGAAAAAAGAATTGTAGCGCTAAAAGATTTCTTCGTTTTTCACAAAGAAACTTCCATCCGGAAGGGAGAAATAATGACTAAAATAATCGTACCTATTTTAGAACCGGGAATGGGCGTTTGTTTTAAGAAATTTGCCTTAAGAGAAGCATCAGCTATATCGGTTGCATCGGCAAGTGTAATGATAAAAACAGATGGCAAAGTATGCACTGATTCCTGCATAGTTGTCGGTGCCGTTGCCCCTATCCCAACGATTAGTGAAAAAGCTAGTAATCTCTTAAAAGATTGTAAACTCAGAGAGTTTGAAAAAGATGGATCAATATTAAATGAAGTTGGCGATGAAGCTGTAAAAGATACATTGCCGATTGATGATATACGGGGCAGTGCAATGTTCCGCCATGAAATTGTAAAAGTGATTACCCGGCGTGCAGTGCTCACTGCGGTATTACGTGCAAAAGAATCATTGAAGAAATAAGTACGGAATATGAAGCAACTTATTAAATTAATTGTTAACGGGACACAATATGAACTTGCGGTAAAGTCAAGTCATACTCTTCTGGATTTGCTTCGTGATCAGATTAATCTTACCGGAACAAAAAAGGGCTGCGAACTTGGCGATTGCGGAGCCTGTACGGTTTTATTGGATGGAAAAGCGGTAAACTCCTGCCTTCTTCTAGCGGTTGAAGCGGAAGGAAAATGTGTTACTACAATTGAAGGCATCGCAAACGGAGAAGAACTTCATCCTATCCAAAAAGCTTTTATTGAAAAAGGCTCTATTCAGTGCGGTTACTGTACACCCGGCATGATACTTAGAACAAAATCTCTACTTGATGAAAATCCAGATCCAAATGAAGAAGAAATAAAGGAAGCGTTATCAGGCAACCTATGCCGCTGTACTGGCTATTCCAAAATATTTGAAGCAGTTGAGGTTGCAAAAGATTATTTGAAGGGAGTAAAACCGAAAGAGATTAAATACCAGCCGCAGAAATCAGCAATGAATTTATCCGTTGTTGGGAAGCGATTACCGAAATTAGATGCACCTGATAAAGCTACTGGAAGGGCTATATATACCGATGATATAAAACTTCCAAATATGATTTACGGTAAGCTGCTCTTAAGTCCTGTTCCTCATGCAAAAATAAAATCTATCAATACAAAAAAAGCGTTAGAACTGACGGGTGTGAAAGCAATTTTTACAGGTGAGGACGTAACAGATATATCCTATGGAACTTCACCACCGCGTTATGATGAAAATGTTCTTGCAAAGGATAAGGTACGATACGTAGGTGATGTAGTTGCTGCTGTTGCTGCAATTGATGAAGAAACATGTTATAAAGCCATCAAACTAATTGCAGTTGAGTATGAAGAGCTCCCCGCAGTTTTCGATGCGATGGAAGCAATGAAAGACGGAGCCCCGAGGCTATTTGATGACAAATATGAAAATAATATTAATACTCGTGTAGATCATCACTTTGGTGATATTGAAAAAGGATTTGCCGAAGCTGATTTTGTCCGGGAAGAAAGATTTGTTGGAAACCGCACTTACCAAAACCCGATGGA
>CBEPPX010000137.1:0-5654 GCA_965511205.1 uncultured Ignavibacteriales bacterium
TAATGCAGAAATCCTAATAATCTATAATAAAAAAGAATGACCTATATTGTTGATGCAACCCGCCTAAAGTGATATCCGTAAACTGCCAGAGTCATAGCCAGGGTAAACTTTTTAGGAAATTTAAACAAACTAACACCAAGCAATTTCCAGAAATAACGCTTGCCATTCTCAATAATACCAAGCAACCATATCAATCTTAAAAAAGCTTTAATCTCTGTAAATCTTATTTTATTAGAGCTCCATCCTGGCAAATTATAATGATTAAGAAAATTCTTCAAACGTATGTAATATTCTTTCTGTGAGTAGATCGTTTTAATAATATTTGAATAGCCCGCTATCAACTCTCCATAATTCATTTTTGGTATAAAGTTAATTGATCCATCTGTATTGTTTGCAACATGTACATTAAGTAGCCTTTTTTCCGATTGAAGTCTTTTAAACAACTTTGTACCAATTGGTGCATTAAGCAATCCCACCATTGCGGTAACAATACCACTTTGCTGAATAAAATCAATTTGTTCCTTAAAGACTTTCTGAGAATCATTATCGAACCCTACAATAAAGCCGGCTGCTACAATAAAGCCGCGTTTTTGCATTTCCCGAATTGAAGTAATTAAATTCCTTTTACGATTTTGGGATTTGCCGCACTCTTTAAGGCTTTCATCATTTGGCGTTTCAATACCAACGAAGACACTATTAAAGCCAGCTTCAACCATCATATCCATGAGTTGTTTATCATCAGAAAGATTAATAGATACTTCGGAACCAAAATTGAAAGGATACTTCTTTTGTTTTGACCACTCAATTAATCTTGGCAGCAGCTCGGTTTTAAGTTTTCTTTTATTGCCTATAAAATTATCATCAACAATTGAAATTGTGCCACGCCAGCCAAGCTTATAAATGGTTTCTAGTTCTTGAATAAACTGCTCGCTTGTTTTGGTTCTTGGTTTTCTTCCATTGAGCATAGTTATACTACAAAACTCACAATCATAAGGACAACCCCTTGAGTATTGCAATGCCATGCCCGCATATTTTTTCATATCAAGCAGTTCCCACATCGGTAGGGGAGATAATTTAACATCCGGAAATTCATTTGATGTATAGATGTGTTTGGGGTTGCCATTTTTAAGATCTTCTAAAAATGGCGGCAAAGTGTTCTCGGCTTCATTTAATATAAAATGATCAACACCTAAAAAATCATTCGGCTGCGTCGTTGCCAAAGGTCCTCCTAATACAATTTTTATTCCCAAAGTATTGCACCGCCGTATTACATCTTTAAATGATTTAATGTGAATATTCATTCCACTCAGGAAAACATAATCAGCCCATAAGATGTGATCATCTTTTAGCTTTGAAACATTCATATCGATAAGTTTCTTTTCCCATTCTTCAGGCAGCATTGCAGCAACAGTTATTAAACCAAGTGGCGGTTCGGGGGCTTTTTTAGAAACGAACTTAAGAGCATCTTTAAAACTCCAGAAAGACAACGGTGTCTCAGGGTAAACAAGCAATACTTTCATTCTATTCTCCAACGTATTTTAATTTTAAATTGCTACCCTATTATGCACATTCTTTTAATTAAGTACTGTAAAAGAAATGTAAAAGTTAATCCTTATTGCTTGGACTTGTATATTGAATAGATGATATTTGGAACAGATTAAATTTTAATCAGAAGGATCAGCACAAGATATAATAGAATTAAGAAATGAAAAAAAAGCATTCCCTTTTTTATCATATTGTTATTTTTGTATTGGCACAGCTTGCATGGCTGTCTCTGCTGGGACTGTGGATTTACTGGTATGTTTATAACTACATAGTGTTCGAAAAAGTTGGCGACCAGGTGCCTCCCCAGGTAAGTTATGACATTACAAATGTTGTCCCGTTTGTAATTGGACTGGTTTTGCTTAGCGGCTTATCTTTCACAACTTCTTTAATCTTCAGGCATTTGAGCGTTCAGCTCAGGTTAGCAAAGCTCTACGATAATTTTATAAGCAACATTACCCACGAGTTAAAATCCCCGTTGTCATCTATCCAGCTTTACCTGGAAACTTTGAATGAACGCAACGTTCCCCCGGATAAGCAGAAAGAATTTATTGATTTAATGAGAACAGATGTTAACCGGCTCAATAATCTTATTAATTCTATCCTGGAAATATCAGCGCTTGAGCAGAAAAAACTTGCACACGATTACCAGGTCCAGGAAGCTGAATCAACTATAATAAATTTACTTAAGGAATCCGCCGGTCAATTCAGGCTGCCGGATGATGTTATAAATATAAACGGCAGCGCACCTTGTAAAATTGTTACAGATGCAAAAGCGATGAGGATTGTGCTGGATAACCTGATAGATAATGCTATAAAATATTCTGCGGGTCCCGTTAAAATAGATGTTAAATTATTCTGTAATCTAAAAAAGTTTATAATCGAATTCAGCGATAGGGGAATCGGTATTCCACCCGGAGAGTTAAAGAAGGTCTTTAATAAATTTCATCGTATACAGCATAATAATATACCGAACGTAAAAGGAACCGGCTTAGGGCTTTACTGGACAAAAGAGATAATTAGAAATCATGGCGGTAAGATCTCGGTTTTAAGTGAAGGCGAAAATAAAGGAACCAAATTTACTATTGAGCTGCCTGTTTACCAGGCATCTAAAAAACGTTTTATAAATAAACTTCTAAAGAAATAATAAAAATAAATCGATGGATAATAATTCATACAAAGAAAGTAAAATATTATTAGTTGAAGATGAGAAAACCCTTGCTGTTGGCCTGGAGTTTAACTTAGTTGAAGAGGGTTACCTTGTTGAATGGGCTAAAGATGGAAGAGAAGCAATTAGTCTTTTTGAATCGGGTAATTTTGATATGATAATACTTGATATTATGCTTCCGTACTTTGATGGTTTTGAAATTGCAGAAATAGTACGAAAAGCTAATCCTCAAATGCCAATATTAATGCTTACTGCAAGAACCTCTAAGGGAGACAAGGTTAAAGGATTGGAATTGGGAGCAGATGATTACATTACAAAACCTTTTCATTTGAAGGAACTTTTACTACGAGTAAAGGGGATGTTAAAACGAAAAGCATGGTACAAAGAAGTAACTCTTAACCAGCCAAAAATCAGCTTTGGAAATAATGAAATTAATTTTGAAAACCTAAAATGTAAATGCGGCAATAAAGAATTGAAGCTTACTCCACACGAAGCCATGGTTTTAAAGTACCTGGTTAATAATAAAGGGAAGATCGTATCACGAAAGGAATTGCTTGAGAAAGTCTGGCATTTAAATCCGGATATTGAAACGCGAACAGTAGATATATTTATTTCACGCTTGCGTAATTACTTCGAAGAAGATCCATCCAACCCGATTTACATTAAAAGTATTCGTGGAGCAGGATATATATTTGAAGGGTAAAACTATTGGTAGGCGGGCAGTAACTTGTCTTCCCGTCACGTAATTTCTGTTAAGCAGGTGATGCTGAAATTCTTAATGTGCAACCACGCTTTTCTTTTTTATTTACCCCAGGATTCTTTGGAGAGAAATTCTCTTTGATTTCAGAGTTTCGCGGAACTCAAATCTATCTGTTGCTCTTATCTCCATCGAGAGGTCGGAAATATAACTTTCAAGCACTTCCGTAAGAATTTCAGCATCAGCTTCAACTATATTTAATTCTACTAGATTCATAAAGCACCTGCTTATTAATAAAACCAATTTTTTAATAAAAGCAAGTCAGAATCTATGCCGTTAATCTACAAACATTCGAGTTTTATACAGACATATTAATTTTAATAAATGAACTTCTTAACTGTGAGTGCAATCATTATTATCTTTTTCTACCAGCTCGCCTTTTAAATACTTTTGTGCAGCTTCTTCTGCAATATCTTCATCAGTTAAAAATGGAGTTATGTTGTTTGCTTTTAAATCATCAATAAGTCTCCATCCGCCCGAACTGAAAATTAAAACTTCGCAATCTTTCAATCCATCAATTAATCGATTGTGTCCGTTTCCTCCCCCTCCTTTGCCTTCACCGTGATGATGATGTTGCTGCTGACCACGATGGTGATTCGTAAATACGTTTTCCCTGATTTCTTTATTTAGAATCTTTTCCTTATCTGTTTTGAAGACAATAAAAGACTTGCATCTTCCTATATGACCGCTAACATGAACTTTGTCGTCACTTGCTACTGCAATATTCATTTTATACTCCTCGTAATTATTATGATTTACATTTAGGACAATTATTTGATTGATTTTTTCTTCTGAGTTTTGTTTTATAACCGCACGTTTTGCAGGTGTAATCCAGTTTAGATTTAATTTGTGCAGGCAGATCTTCTGAAATGCGGATAGCTTTACCATTTATCATTCCTTCTGCAATTTTTTGCCGCGCCCTGTTTACTATTCTTCCAAAAGTTGCCCTGGAAATCTTCATCTTCAATGCTGCTTCTTCCTGCGAATAATTCAGCATATCGCCGAGCCGTATTGCTTCCAGCTCATCAACTTCCAAAATCACTTCCTGAAGATCAGCCATTGGTATTCCCCTTGGTTTAAAATAATATGATGCCGGGGCACACCTGATTTTTCTATTTTTCTTTGGTCTTGCCATTTTTATAATTATGAGCATATGCTCAAAACAAAATTATACTAATTAATTTAGAATGTCAATATCTTTTGAAACATATTAGAATGATTTTATCTGAAATGTCAGAATTAGGATGACTAAAATTTAGTTTTTTGATCTTTCCCCTCAACCTTTTTAATGTCTCAAATGTTTTGCTTTTTGACTAAAATCAAAACATTGTTGCTTTTTTCTGTCTTTTAAAAAATAATTAAATAAATAACGTCAACCGGATTACAGGAGAGATAAATAGAAAATATTTTCTTAAGTTTAGCAGCAATAATTTTAAAACCGGAGGATGTATGAAGTCCATAATTATATTAGTTTTATTTCTCATCGGAACATTTACAGCTTGCTCTGTGCTGACGTTAACCCCCGCAAACTTTGCCTGGCCGATTGAATCTGTTTTACAAGTGAATGATGAAGGCGAGGTGAGTGATGAAAGGTATTCGTTTTCGTTTGATGCCAAGGGACTTTACTACGAAGAGTTTGAGGATTCATTAGCATACCTGGATAGAGATTTGCGAATAATCAGGGATGCCATGGGCTACTACTATATGACCGGAAATCATTTTAAAAATGTTTATGTATTCAGGGCTATTGATGGAACTATGGAATTAAACACCAAAATATTCATTTCGGAATTTGGTTTTGGAAAACCAGTTTTTAATCAAAGACCGCCTTACATTGAATTAATTGATGGAGAGAGAATCTTAAAGCTCAGTCATCAGGGAATTGAAGAGGGTAACAAATGAAAAAGAATTTATTAAAAAAACTTGCTGTACTTTTTCTTGCTTTTTTATTTACCAGTACCTCCATTGCTCAATCCGATTATGAAATTGTTCAGGATTTCAAAGCAAAATACCAGGAAATTGAAAAGCAGATTAAAGATACTTTGTCATTGGAAGAACTAAATACAGTTGTTGCAATGATAGATCAATTAAAACAGGAATTTAATGTGCATAAAGAACTTCTGGATAAAAGTTTGTATCCGGATAATTATAATAAATCAATTGAGAAACTTAATTCTGCTTATGTAT
>CBEPPX010000138.1:0-5654 GCA_965511205.1 uncultured Ignavibacteriales bacterium
AAATAATATTTTAATGAAATTTTCTGAAGAGATATACCGTTTTATGTTTTCCGCACTACAGGAAGCAGAAAAAGCTTTAGAAGATAATGAAGTACCGGTTGGAGCAGTTGTGGTTAAGGATAATAAAATAATTGGCAGAGGTTATAATCAGGTTGAAAGGCTTAAAGATGCCACTGCTCACGCAGAAATGATAGCTCTCACAGCAGCAGCAAACAATCTTGGTGAGTGGAGACTTGATAAATGTTCGCTTTTTGTAACTCTGGAACCTTGCACCATGTGCACCGGTGCGATGCTGGCGGCAAGAATAAAAACGCTTTACTTTGCAGTGCATGATTGCAAGTTTGGGGCATGCGGCAGTGTTTACAATCTTGCTGATGATGGAAAGACGAACCATAAAGTAAAAGTATATTCTGGCATACATGATGAAGAAAGTAAGAGATTGCTTAATCTTTTCTTTACAGATTTAAGGAATCAACAACGATCTTAAGAAAACATCAACTTGATTAGAAATCTTTTTAATAATAAGTTTATCTTATCAAAAAAAAAGATTTATCATGCGTTTAACATTATTTGGTGCACCCGGCGTTGGAAAAGGCACACAAGCAAAACTTCTTTCCTCTAAATATAAAATCCCCCATATATCAACAGGCGATATTCTCAGAAAAGCAGTAAAAGATAAAACTGAGTTAGGTATTAAAGCCCAGGAAATTATGAACAGGGGCGACCTTGTTCCAGATGATATTATGATAGGAATAATTAAAGAGAGACTTAACGAAACTGATTGTTCCAACGGCTTTTTGCTCGATGGATACCCCAGAACAGAAGCACAGGCAATCGCATTCGATTTGTTACTTAAAGAACTCAACATAAATGATCTGAAAGTTATAAATATTACAGGGGATGATGAGGAATTAATAAACAGGTTGGGCAACAGGCGTGCGTGCAAAACATGTAATGAAATTTTTATCTTAGATGCCATTAATGGTTTGGAAAACTGTCCTAAGTGTGGAGCTAAAGATAGCTTTTATCTTAGAGATGATGATAAAGAAGATGTCATCAGAAACAGGTTAGAAGTATTTAAAGCAAATACAAAACCAGTACTGGCACATTATCAGAAGAATGGAAACAGGAATGTGATAAATGTTGATGGTATTGGAAATATCGATGCTGTAAACGAGGCAATAATAAATTTGTTAGAAAAGAATTAATCTCTATTCGGTTTTTTCTTTTAGTTTAACTTTAATAGCTCGTCCTTCTTCTAACTTAATTATCTTCTCTTTAGATTTTTTGATAAGATCATAATTATGCGTTGCTACTAAAACCGCAGTCCCCTTTCGGTTAATTCTTTTTAGAATTTCTAAAATTTCATGTGATGTATCTGGATCTAAATTTCCGGTTGGCTCATCAGCTAAAATCAGTGAAGGTTCGTTAAGAATTGCTCGTGCAATTGCAACACGCTGCTGTTCACCGCCGGATAAATGCTCCGGTTTATTTAATCTTTTATGCGATAGCCCGACATCAGCAAGCGCATCATTAACCTTTCTCTTAATTTCTTTTGCAGGAGTTCTTGTTACATCTAAAACATAAGCAAGATTCTGAAATATATTTCTATCCTGCAGGAGTTTGAAATCCTGGAATATGATTCCCAGCTTTCTTCTTAAAAGTGGAATTTGTCGCGCTTTAATAGTTTTTGAATCATAATCTCCAACTCTAACCATACCAGAATCCGGGAATATATTCATATAGATTAATTGCAACAGTGTACTTTTCCCCACTCCGCTCTTTCCAATCAGGAAAGTAAATTCACCTGGTTTTAAATCAAAGTTTAGATCAAAAAATACTGGTTGATTTGGAAAACTGAATTCTACATTTTCAAATGATAACATTTAATATTTTGCTTTTTTAAGTATAAATTGAATTCTATCTGAGCCAGCATTGCCAATCTTAAAAGTGAATGCCTCAAAGCAATCAACCACATAGAGACCTGCTTTAAATATCAAATCGAAGTAGGTCTCAAAATCATAAATCTTCTGTTCGTGAACTTCCTTAACAACTTTATTATCAGCACCTGTAATATAAAATATATTTTTATGAACCTTCCTGCTTTTAAAGAATTTACTCACTCTTTTAAATGTGTAACCACCAGTTGAACCTTCATCAGCGTGATCCTGTAGAAATTCTAAGCTGTTTTTTTCCAGACTCACATCAAACGTAAAGATTCCATCATCAGCCAAAAAAATTGCTACTTCTTTGAACAGAGCTAATAATTTTTTTTTGCTCATAAGGTAATTTACACTATCGAATGTAGAAAATATTAAATCGAACTTCGTACTAATCGGAAGTGAGGTCATTTCGCAACAGACTTTATTCACACCATTATTAGTGTCTGATTTTAACATTGGAAGGGAAATATCTGTAGCAATAATATCGGGAAACTCTTTGCTGAGCAGGTTTGCAATCTTACAGTTGCCTGCTCCAAGATCTAAAACTTTAGAATCTTTTCCAACAAATTCTGAGGAAATATTTTGGATATACTTTGCCCAATCTGGGTAATTTATATCTCTCATCAACTCTTCGTAAATAAAAGATACGTTTTCGTATGCTTTAGCTTTTGCGTTACGCACCAAAACGTCTTCTGTTATTTATAATTATTTCAGCATACCTAACAGCTTGCAGCATACTCTTTTCATCACCAATGTTTTTACCAGCTATATCGTAAGCAACTCCATGATCCGGCGAAGTACGAACGATAGGCAAACCGGCAGTGTAGTTTACGCCAAAACCTGAGCTTAAATATTTAAAGGGAATTAAAACCTGGTCGTGGTACATTCCAAGAACAAAATTATAATTTTTAAAAAGTTTCTTAGCAAAAAAAGCATCTGCTGAAAAAGGACCATCAATCACTAACTTTCTGGAATATTTTTTAATTACCGGCTTAACTATTTTTTCTTCTTCAGTTCCAATCAAACCATTTTCACCTGCATGGGGATTTAAACCCAGCAGAGCAATTCGTGGAGATTCTATAGCTAAATCTCTTTTTAATGTCCTTACTAATACATTAAATGTAGCTTCTAATTCTTTTTCATTTAAGAACTTATGAACATTTTTTAATGGAATATGTATTGTTTGCAGAGCGACGTTTAGCCGGTTGGAAAGAAAAGTCATAACAAACTCTTTAATGCCAGACCATTTAGCAAACATTTCTGTTTGACCCGGAAATTTTATACCAGCCATACTTAATGCAGTTTTGGAAACCGGAGCTGTTATAACAGCATCTGCAATATTAGCTTTTAGAAATAAGAAGGATGTTTGTAAAGCCAGGTATCCTGTTGAACCTGATGACTTTGTAGGATACCCGGCCTTCTCCCTGCAATCAGGTAATTTTATTACGGAAACTTTTGATGATGATTCCGCAGCTTCGTTGGGAGATATAACTTCAAAATCGAATTTAGGTTTAACCTGTTTAATTGTTTTTTGAAAAATATTTTCCGGGCAAATAAAGTAGTATTTAGATTTTTTTCTGCGGAGGGTTAACCGGTTAAGAGATTTAACTACAATTTCAGGTCCTATACCATTTATATCACCACAAGTAATAACAAACCTGTTCATCATCCCTCTATCAAAGTAAAACTTCCTGTTCCTTTTTTATCTACAAATACAAATTTCGTATCCTGCTTTGAGTAGGTCCATGTTTCAACTACGTTACCCTCTTCATTAGAAGTCCGTTCAATTTTATCCGGTTTTCCAAAACGGATATATACCCGACCTCTATCTGTAGCACTTCCATTTTCTCTTCCGATTGAGACAAATTCATTAGCTGCGTAATCTATTCTTGAATAATATTCCTGCATAATAGGGTTGAAAACAGTTTCGGGTGATGGATCGTATTTTGCCCAATACTCTTTTAAGACTCTTGGATATTCCTCTTCATCCTTATCAAGCAAATCTGCAATCACCTGGTTATTCTCAATAAATTCAAGTAACTCTATTGCAATTTCAGGATCTCTTAGCGAAAAAGGTTTATTTGCCCAAAACACAACTCGTTTAAATTCTGCATCAACTTCTTCACCGGTTTTACTAACATTAATTTCAACCGGTCCTTCATCCAGGTTTTCATTAACTCCAGGTAATATAAAATTTCTTGTAACCGTTAAATCATCTTCTGCTATAATAACAATCCTGGAATCACAATTAAAGATGTTTAGTTTTGAATCGAAGTAATCAGTTATTACACTGTTGAAGACTGTATCAGCTTTGTTTGTTATGGTTACAAATAATTTTTCTGTTTCCAGGTCTGTTACTGGAATAAGTAAATCATAACTTCCAGGACTGAATGGAATGCTGCCACCAAAGTTGGATATTATCATCACTTTTTGTTCGCTGCAATAATAATCGCCGGAATTTATAACGATTGGATTGTAGATTTGTGTTTTTGCAAAATTTGCTAATGATATCTCTTCCGGTTTAAGCGGCATTTCCCTCTGTGAATTCAAATCAGTAATAACAGGAATGAGCCGATAGAAACTACCACGTATATTAAACTTTAAGAATCCTTGCAGGTAATTAGAATTTGAATTTGTAAGATTGAAATCATCAACAACTACCCTGCTCTCCTTTGTATCACGTTCAATCATTTCAGCGCTGCTATCAGTCAGTTCAACCATCACCCTTAAATTTGCACTATACTCTTTTCCGGATCTCATAAAGACCAACCTGTTGTAAGGAATTCTGTAAGTATAATATAAAAAGCTTGAACTATCGGAATCAGGAATTACTAAAACCTGTGAATTAAATGCAGGACCATTTGTTTTGTGCCCCCACTCTGGTTTTTTTTGCTTTGGCTGTGAATGTAATGAAGCTATAATAAGCAGCGAGAGTAATACTGTTTTCTTCACAAAGTTATCTTTTTTTTAGAGAAATATTATGCAGATAATTCAATTTATCAATGCTATTGTTACGGTACTACTTTCCCTGGTATTACTCCATACATTTATTCAATAAAGATAATCAGCTCTTTTAGCTGTTCATATTATTTAAGAAGTCTTTATTGGTTTTTGTACCTCTTATTTTATCAAGCAAGAATTCAATTGCTTCAATAGGGCTAAAGTCACTAATAATTTTTCTAAGAATCCAAATCTTGGACAGTTCATCTTCCTTGATAAGCAAGTCTTCTCTTCTTGTTCCAGATCTATTTACATCTATTGCCGGGTAGACTCTTCTATCACTTAAATCACGGTTCAGAACTAATTCCATGTTACCGGTTCCTTTAAATTCTTCAAAAATAACATCATCCATCCTGCTGCCTGTATCAATAAGTGCGGTAGCAATAATGGTTAAGCTGCCTCCATCTTCAGTATTCCTTGCTGCTCCAAAGAACCTTTTAGGTTTATGCAATGCGTTGGAATCAACACCACCGGAAAGAATTCTACCACTATGAGGAACAACAATGTTATGAGCTCTTGCCAACCTTGTAATACTATCAAGCAGAATAACAACATCCTCATTTGCCTCAACCAGCCTTTTTGCTTTTTCGATCACCATATTTGCAACCTGTACATGTCGTTCCGGTGGTTCATCAAAAGTTGAACTTATAACATCACCCTTTACTGATCTTTCCATATCTGTTACTTCTTCAGGTCTCTCATCAATAAGCA
>CBEPPX010000139.1:0-5635 GCA_965511205.1 uncultured Ignavibacteriales bacterium
AATTAAAAACCTTGAAGAACTTAAAACATATATCACGGGTGGATTGATATTAAATGATTCGATTGAACCGGGACAATATGCTGTAAAATATGAAGGTATTATTATGGGAACAGGTGTCGTAATTCAGGGTGGAATTAAGAGTCGTTTCCCGCGTTCAAGAAGAACTCAGAAGATACGGGTAAAAGATATTACGATTTAGCTGAACAAATGGAAAGTTTTTTCTGATATCACTTTAAGAGGATCATTTTTTTTGATTCTCTAAAACTACCTGCGGCTAAAGTGTAAAAATAAATCCCGCTTGTTAACTGGTTTCCATCAAACTCAACCTCATAACTCCCCACAGCTTTTTCTTCGTTAACAAGTATTGCAATTTCATTCCCTAAAACATCATAAACTTTAATTGTAACAAAACTTAATTCTGGAATTTGATATTTTATTGTTGTTGTCGGGTTAAATGGGTTGGGGTAGTTTTGCTGTAGAGCATATTCTATGGGAATTTTTTCATTCTCAACTGATACAATATTGGTTGTAAACATTCTTACTTCACTAAAATCACCCCATCCAGCAACATTAAATGCTTTTACTCTCCACCAGTAACTTTTATTGACTTGCAAAGCTGAATAAAGATAGGTCGTATCTGTTATTGTAGAATCAATGAATGAAGTACTAAATTGTTCTGTAGTATCTAACTCAAGCCAGTATTTTGTTACTTCTGGTTGGCTTCGCTGCCACGCGAATAATACACTTGCGGAGTCAATTTCAGTGGAATCAGCAGGGGCAATTAAAGTTGGAGCAGAAGGTAATTCCACTGGAATTGGTCCTGTCAATTTAAATATGCCTTCAGGGGTACAACAATAAATATGATTAGTAGAATAGACTGCCAATGCAGGTATAAAATTACTGGGTAGGCCATTATTTAGTTGATTCCAACTATTCCCTTGATCAGCTGAAAAGTAGAATCCAGAACTGGTTCCAGCTAAAATAGTATCCTGGTTAAATAGTTTTAGATCTCTTACTGTAGCAACTCCCATTCCTTGATTGCTGATTTCCCATGTCAAGCCATCGTCTGTAGAGCGATATAAATTCGAAGAGCATCCGGCATAAATATATCCAAGATTGTCAACGAGCAGAGTAAAAACCTGACCGCCGGGTATCCCGGAATAAGCAAAAGTGTTACCATTGTCTGTTGAACGAAAAACACCATTGTGGTAAGTACCAGCAAACACCAAATCATCCGGTTTGGTTACTATTGAAAAAACGTGACTTGCTGCAGTATAAAGTGTCGTTGCTGTCCAGGTTGAACCGAAATCTGTTGAGAAGTGTATCTTCTTAAATTCACCTAATAAAATTCTGTCATTTCCATCTACATGTACACTAGTGGCACCGTATTCTAAAGACGGTCCCTTTGACAACCAACTCAAGCCTTGATTTGTGGACATGTAGAGAGATTTATAGATCTGATATCCATCGACTGCAGCAAATATTTTTCCATCAGAACTTTTACTTAATTTTTTAACATTATAATAATACTCCGCTTCAAAAAGTGGGTTTTGATGCCAATTCAATCCTCCATCTGTTGTAGCATAAACACCACCATCGGAGACTCCAACTACAATGTTAATGCTTTGAGTAGCAATTGCTGAAAGAATGAAATGAGAAATTGAATATGTTAATTGATCCCAAAATTCGCCGTCGTATTCAGAAATAAAAATCCCAACACTTGTAGCAGTCAGTAAATTATTAGAATTATTCTTAGTTAAAGAATTAAATAAATAATTATCGAACCAATAACCAGCAGGATACCAATTAGTCCCCTCATTAGTTGTACGGTAAATTGCAGCATTTTCGTAGCATACAAATGCATTATTTCCGTAAGTGACAAAACCTGTAACCTCATCTTCCGGAAGTCCCGAATCTATTTGAATCCACTGGTCACCTTTATTAGTAGATTTATACATCTTTCCACCATATATATCAGCAGCTGCGTAAATTAAATTTCCACTTCCGAATGCCACGTACTTTATCAATTCATAACTCAGCATCCCCGAGTTTTTTAGCTGCCAGGTCAAACCGTCATCACTGGAACGATATACACCTTTATATATTGATGCATATATGAAATTATCGGTTTCACTGATAATTATAGAATTTACAATGTTGTTAAGCAGTGTAACAAAATTCCACGTAATACCATTATCAGTAGACTCATAAATTCCCCCTCCATCGCAGGATAAACAGTCCGTGTATGCACCTGCAAGTAACTTACCTGAAGAAGTTTTCGCTATACAAAGGATTATATCCCAGGGCTTAATCCCGCTGTTTCTAAGAATCCAATTAGAACCATTATCAGATGTATAATATAATTCACCATACCATCCTGCAGCAAATACTTCCTGAGGTGCAGTAAAGCTAAATGATTTAATCTGGATGTCTGGAAATTCTAAATTAATCCAATTAATTCCACTATCAGTCGAACGGTAAATCTTATTACGATCAGTGGAAACGAAAATATGATCATTCTGGTTTACTGCAACAGTTAAAATGTTTCCTGGTGTTTGACCGCTGATATCTACCCATTGTGTTTGTGACAGCAATAAGTTGTATGGTAAAAGTATTAAAGATAAGAAAGTAAATAGTATTAAAATTTTCATCTTTATCCCTCCTTATTTTACTAATATCATCTTCTTTGTCTCGACAGAACTTCCTGCTCTTAAAGTATAAAAATAAATTCCACTTGTCAATTGCTTCCCATTAAATTTAACCTCATAACTCCCGGTAGGTTTTTCTTCATTAACTAGTGTTGCTATTTCGTTTCCTAAAACATCATAAATTTTAAGTGTAACAAAACTTAATTCTGGAATTTGATAACTAATTGTTGTTATTGGGTTGAATGGATTTGGATAATTCTGCTCCAACCTAAAATCTCTCAATTCAGTTTTTTCTCCAATATTAGTTATGCCCTCAAAAGAGTAATCAGTTACTTTAGGAAAATGATCGGATGCATCCCTTGTATCAAATTGCTGTAAGCCGTATTGCGCAAGTCTGCTGCTACTCATTACTTCAGTCTGGATAACAAAATCTTTTTCAACATTAATTGCGCTGTTAGAATAGATCTGGAAATCCAATCTGCCGGGAGGAAATGAGCTGTTATCGTTACGCCAGGTATATGCGATTCTTTTGTCTGTTTGAGGTGAGAGCAGATCTTCCAATTCGGTATTATCCCAATCAGGTGGACCGCCATTACCAAAAAGCTGCGTGTTTATTATTTCGCCGGTTACAAGCGTTGTTAATTGCTGGCGCAGTCCAACCAAATTTAAATCGCCTGCAATCAGAAATGGAGTTCGATCAGGCAAATCTATTGCGCCGCCGGGAGTTTTTGCATCAAGTATATAAGCAATTGTTGCATCCGCTTCCAGCTGACGAGTTGCATCATTCTGCTGCCCGCCGCAACACTTAAGGTGAGAGTTTATTACCATGATATCTTTTTCAAAATATTGAGGTAAGTCTATTAGTGATGCTGTAATCCTGTGTCCGGGAAAAACCTCCCAACTTTGTACTATGGGATATTTAGAAATAGTTACATTCCCCGCATCCAGTTTTACCCCATACCAGCTTGCACCACCCGGCAAAGTAAGCATTTGGTTAATTGCATCTACTACCTGTGTAGCTGATGAATTAAAAAACTCATTAAAGCAAATTATATCAGGTTTTATTGCCTGCAATATCCGTTCAAAATTATCCTCTCTACCGGGCTCAAGCAAACCATCGAATAAAACATTATAATTCATTATTCTTAAATATGATGTGTCTTCCCTGCTGATCTCTAAAGGAATCAACGACGTTGTAGGAGTATTATCAAAAGTATATTCAAAAGTTTCACCATTATTTGGCATCCAATCACCATTAGTATCATTATCTTTAAAAAATATTTGAATTGATGGAGAGGAGAAAAGCGGATCTGAACCATTTGGTAAAACATCTCTGCCAATCGCTATCTCGAAAGTTGTGTCTGTAACAGTGGGCAAACTTCTATACTGAATTTCAGGAAATGAAATATTTGTTGTTCCATTGGTGAAGAATTGCCCAGTTCTGTTCCCAAAATCCCATCTTAGTTCTGCTCCTATACCATTTGCAGATACGCCGGTTGCGTTATTATTGTCACCATCGATATAAAGAGTTAATAAATTATTTTCCATTAATTTCATTTCAGGTGTGAGATTCAATCTTATAAAAAGGAATTGTTCATCATTAGTAACAGAAAAGTACTTAAAGTCAAAAAAGCTGCCATCATTTTCAGTATCTATGTAAGTTGGAACAGGGACATTCCAATCATCAGTTCTGCCATCTAAAAAAATCGGGAGTGATTGAGAAAATAAATTGCTGGTTAAAATTATTGTGCAGTAAAAGAATATTAATTTTATCATTATTTTTCTCAAGTTGTATTTACAGGTTATTAAAAATAGTTTTAATTGAATAATATTAAAAGGTGTTTAAAAGGGTTTCAAAATGAACATTCAAATATTTGGAACAAAAAAGTGCAAGAAAACGCAAAAAGCGGAACGGTTCTTTAAGGAAAGAAGAATTCCGTTTCATTTCAGAAATCTTACCGAAAAGGGAATAGCTAAAGGCGAACTTGAAAATATTAAGAGAGCTGTTCCAATTGATGATCTTTTTGATAATGAGGGAAAGCAATTTAAAAAGAGAAATTTAGAGTTTATGGTTTACGTAAATGAAGAAGAATTATTGAATGATCCACTATTGTTTAAAACTCCAATTGTAAGAAATGGCAAACATGCTACAGTTGGTTACCAACCTGATGTTTGGATGGGATGGATTAAAGAAGATTGATTATTATTCAATACCCTCCTAAAGTTAACCTTTCATTAGCCTTCTTAATTACTATTTAACCAGTTAGAATAACATTTATTTGAATGTAATAAAGAATTTATCTAACTTAATTTTGAGGTCAATTCAATATAAACGATCATCATTATAAAGGAGGCGTGATGAAAACTTTAACCGCAATACTCTGTGCGTTTTTTGTCTTACTAAGTGCTCAATCTATTTCAGCTCAGGATGAGGGACCGGGGACCCTGGTTTTTAGCCAGAACATGGTTGCAATGAAAGATATGGGCAAAGTAAACAAAATAATTGATTCCCTTACTGCACCAATTTGGGAAGAAATAATGAACGAAGGCATGATTTATGGCTGGGGACAATTAAACCATGAATGGGGCGATGAATGGAATTGCAACTTTTACTACGTTGCAAAGGATAAAAAAGCATTCTTTGCTGCATGGGATGAGTTTGTAAAACGGATGAGTGAACGTCATCCAGATGCATGGCGTGTGTTAATACCATCTTTCCAGGCACATAAAGATAATATCTACTACTTCCAGCAGTGGCATAATGCCCCACCGCCAAAGGAATAGTCTTTAATTAAAGTTCTCTTGATAATTTCATTTATATCCCTACCATTTGGTAGGGATTTTTTATTTAAAGTTAGTTATTCCCACTGCAGTACGTATTCAACATATTATTTTATTTTACACATCATAGTACAAACCAAATTCAAACGGGTGCGGCTGCAAAGCCATCGGTTTTACTTCTCTATCCATTTTATAATTTATCCATG
>CBEPPX010000140.1:0-5622 GCA_965511205.1 uncultured Ignavibacteriales bacterium
TCAACTTCCAGATCAAGTAATTTTCCAATAAACGACTTTCTTGAGAACCCAATCATAATTGGATAAGAAAGAGAGATAAAATCTTCAAGTCTTTGGATTAAATTAAAATTATCCTCTACCCTCTTACCAAATCCGATACCCGGATCTATAAAAATTTTATCTATACCATTTTCAGCAGCGAATGAACTTCGTTCAGCTAAAAAATCATACACTTCTTCATTTACATTCTCATAATACGGATTTTCCTGCATATTTTTTGGTTTTCCCTTCATATGCATTAAAGCAACGGCAGAATTAAAATGTTTAATAACATTTACCATTTCTGGATCATAGCGTAAGGCACTGATATCATTTACCATTACAGCGCCGGCATTTAAAGCTGCAAGAGCAACTCTACTTTTAGTTGTGTCCACAGATAGTACAGCTTCAGTTCGCTTATTAAGAATTTCCTTTACAACCGGGATCACTCTTTCAAGCTCCTCATTTTCTTCTACTTGATCCGAGCCCGGACGTGATGATTCACCCCCAATATCAATTATATCTGCTCCCTCATCGAGCATTTCCAAAGCGTATTTAACGGCATTATTTCTGGTATTATAAATGCCTCCGTCTGAAAAAGAATCGGGAGTAACATTTAAAATACCCATAGTATAAGCCCGATTAAACGAAAATAGCTTAACTCCTATTTTATATGAAGTTAGTTTAGGTATTTCGAAGTTATTTATAGTACCGATTTTCTCAATCCACTTTTTATTCTTCAACTAACGATAACTTACCAGATAAAGTTATAAAAAAAGACGACCTTTGCCGCCTTCAAGTTAACATCGCTTACTTTAAATTCTCTGATGAATTTAAAGTAAAAGGATCACTTAATCAGGTTCTTTAATTCAGTGGCAGCTGCGGAAATATTATCAGCACTAAATATTGCAGAGCCGGCAACAAATACATCAACCCCGGCATCGCGCGCTGGTTTAATAGTATCAACGTTTACCCCGCCGTCAATTTCAATAAGAAAATCTGCTTTCAAATCATTCCTTAATTTAACCGCGTCCTTAATGCGTCTTATTGAATTTGTTATAAATTTTTGTCCACCAAATCCAGGATTCACCGTCATCAATAAAAGAAGATCGATATATTCTGCAATATCTTTAATTGAACTCACAGGCGTAGCAGGATTAAGTACAACACCTGCTTTTGCACCAAGTTCTTTTATGTGTGTCACAGTTCTGTTTAGATGTATAACTTCTTCAACATGCACTGAAACATAATCAGCTCCCGCGTTTACAAAATCCCCTAAATACCTATCCGGATTCTTTATCATTAAATGAACATCAAGCGGAAGCTTTGTTACTTTTCTTACTGCTTCAACAATAACGGGACCGATTGTAATATTGGGTACAAAATGCCCGTCCATCACATCGCAATGAATCCAATCTGCTCCACCCATTTCAGCTAACCTAACCTGTTGGGCAAGATTTGAAAAATCTGCAGAAAGAATTGAAGGTGCAAGTAAACCCAATTTAATCTCCTCCTTCCGAAGGATTATTGGAATTTGTAGATTTTGTAATAAAAAGATCAACTGCGTCACTTGGATTTAACTTATTTCCGCTGCTTGGATATTGATCGAGCACAGTGTTTGGAAGTAAAGTTGCCGATGCCTGGTAATTAATTTTTCCAACAGTAAGATCGTTTTCATTTAAAATTAACTGTGCTTCAGAGAGTGATTTACCAATAAGATCCGGAACTACAACAGATCCCCCACCTCTTCCGGCACTTACGGTTATACCTACAATTTCTCCCTGCTGTAGCGGCGTTCCTTCAACATATTCCTGGTCGAAAATCATATCTTCCGGCTTGCTCGAAGGGATTCTATCCACCCTGCCAAGTTTAAGCCCAATTCTTTCTAAAGCAAATTTAGCATCCAAAATGGTTTTACCTTTCAGCATAGGAACATAAACAGTTTTTTCTCCGCCGCTCACAAAAAGGAAAATGCGTCTTCCCTCTTTAACTATATCGCCTGCTTCAGGTCGCTGCAAAAAAACACTATTTTTCTGGTATTCCAAACCGTAGGAAGTATCAGCTATTGCTGTTTCAAATCCCTGGCTTTCCAACATTTCAATCGCTTCCTGATCAGTCATACCAACCACATTTGGCACAGTGGTTTCTGCAGAGCTTACATACCAGGGAATGATTAAATAATTTAGCAAGAGGATAACGAAAATAAATCCTATGAGAAAAAAGATTGTTTTTCGAACGAAAGGTTTTCCTAATAAATTTTTCATTAATCAAATATATCAATTGCCTTTTTCTTAATCAATTTAAATTAATCTATAAAAAGTTGATATCACCAATCTTTAGATGCAATAAGCATTATGAAAAAATATGGAATTACTCTATATTTACCGAATTAAGTACCACAAAAATAATTATAGAATCTTATTTCATTTGCAAAATTTTCATTCCTTTAAAGTTTCAATCAATATCATCAAAAATATTTAAAGAGGTTTACTGATGTTTAAGCAACATCCAAACGGCTTGCGGGTATTATTCATGAGCGAGATGTGGGAACGTTTCTGTTACTATGGAATGCGTACTCTTCTAACGCTATTTTTGGTTAAATCTTTACTGAAAGGGGATGCAGAAGCCAGCCTTATGTATGGCGCATATACGGGTCTTGTGTATGCCGCACCTGTTCTTGGTGGACGTATGGCCGATCAGTTTTTAGGTTATCGTTATGCAATTATGCTGGGTGCTCTTCTAATGGCGATTGGCGAATTCATTTTGCTTGGTGGTACCGAGATGTTTGGATTTGATATGGCAATACGCAACCATTTTATACTTATCGGAATGGGTGCAATTATTGTTGGTAATGGCTACTTCAAGGCAAACATATCCACAATAGTTGGGAAATTATATAAGGAAGGTGATCCAAGAAGGGATTCAGGTTTTACTATTTTTTATATCGGAATAAACATTGGTGCTGCACTAGCTACCTTAGTAGTTTCTTATGTAGGAGAGACTTATGGATTTGAATATGGATTTGGACTTGCCGGTATTGGAATGTTAATGGGTCTATTTATTTTTTGGTCTGGAAGAGACCGATACCGAGACGCTCCTGGACTCGATATTCCAGAGGCAGGTAAGAAAAAAATGTTAGGACCGTTGAATGGAGTTCAGACTATTTCGATTGGTTCGTTGTTGCTGATTCCAATTTGCTATATCCTTATTAATAAAAACATAATTAAATTTGAAAGTTTTGATTTCCCGCTGATGATGGTGTTGCTCATTATCTTGTTCCTTTACGTGGCAATTAATTTAGTTAGGACGGGTATAAAAGAGGGACCAATGTGGAGAGACAGGATGATCGCCCTAGTCATTTTTATGTTAATCAATATCGTATTTTGGGCTTGCTTCGAACAAGCAGGTACTTCTCTAACCCTGTTTGCCGACCGAAATGTTGATCGAGGAATTCTAGGTTGGACAATGCCTGCTTCGATGACCCAGTTCTTCAATCCTCTATTCATCATTCTCTTTGGATCGATTTTCTCAGTAATGTGGGTGAAACTAGATAAAATTGGTAAAAACCCAAGTATTCCAATGAAATTTTCGCTGGGAATCCTTCAGCTTGGTTTGGGGTTTTTAGTTACTCTAATCGGAATGCAATTTGTTGACAACTTTCAAGTTCCTCTTCTCACGCTTGTATTCCTTTATATGCTTCATACCACAGGAGAATTATTCCTTTCACCAATTGGTCTTTCTATGGTAACAAAACTAGCTCCAGCTAAAATAGCTGCAACAGCAATGGGAGGTTGGTTCCTCAGTTTTTCAATTGCAAATTACCTGGCAGGAGGAATTGCATCACTTACTGGTGCTGAAGAAGGTGCAGCGAATTTTTCCCTGGCCGAGGGTCTAGATGTCTACATTGGTGTATTTTCAACCTTAGGGATTGTTTTGATTGGATTCGCAATTGTCATAGCACTAATTTCAAAACCACTAAACAAACTGATGCATGGAGTAACTTAATCTGAGAATAATAACCAGTTTATATTAAAATATTACAGATAACTATTAATTAAAAATAGAGGTTTATTGATGTTCAAACAACACCCGCGCGGATTATATGTTTTGTTCTTTACCGAAATGTGGGAAAGATTCAGCTACTATGGTATGCGCGCTATACTTGCGCTTTATATGATAAAAGCGCTTATTTATGATACCGCATTCACTTCTTCAATTTACGGTTACTACACAGGATTAGTTTATTTAACTCCTTTACTTGGCGGATATATTGCTGATAAGTATTGGGGCAACAGGCGATCGATTATCGTAGGTGCTATAATGATGGCTATCGGTCAGTTTGCCCTTGCATTTAGTGGATTTTTATATACACCAGGTAATGATCCCTCAACACCTTTATCTTCTTTCATATTCAATCCGCAGCAGCTAGCTTTTATTTTTGGATTGTTTATATTGATTATTGGAAACGGATTTTTCAAACCGAATATTTCTACAATGGTTGGTTCGTTATATCCTGAAGGAGATAAAAGAAGAGATTCCGCATTCACAATTTTTTATATGGGAATAAATCTGGGTGCGTTATTAGCACCATTTATTGCAGGTGGTTTGGGCGATACTGGTAACCCGGGAGATTTTAAATACGGATTCCTTGCTGCCGGTGTTGGAATGTTAATAGGATTGATTCAGTTTTATATGGGTAAGAATAAATACCTGGTTACACCTGATGGAAAACCTGTGGGAATGCCGCCTGAAAAAATATCAAAATCTGATAAACATAAACACGAACATCCACCTTTAACAAAAATAGAGAAGGAAAGAATTGCTGTAATTTTTATTCTCGCTTTTTTTGTAATTTTCTTCTGGGCTGCTTTTGAACAGGCAGGTGTTTCATTAACATTCTTTGCAGATGGAATGACAGACAGGGTTGTTGGTTTCCTGGATAATTGGGAAATACCCGCAAGCTGGTTTCAATCAATTAACCCGATTGCAATTGTAATTTTTGCTCCTTTGTTTGCTGTTATCTGGACAAAGCTTGGAAATAAGGGAAGAGAACCATCATCACCGCTTAAAATGGCAATTGGTTTGTTCTTGCTTTCGCTTGGATTCGTTGTACTTCTTCCTGCTGCCGCGCAAGTTGATGCAGGGGCTAAAGTGAGTCCGTTGTGGCTGGTTGGTGCTTACACGCTTCATACGTTTGGTGAGCTATCGCTTTCCCCAATCGGGCTATCGATGGTTACAAAACTCTCGCCTGTACGTTTTGGCTCCCTGTTAATGGGAACATGGTTCCTTGCAAACGCAGCAGCTAATTGGCTTGCAGGACAAATAAGTACTCTCTATCCAGATCCAACTAAAACTGAATATGCTTCATTGTTCGGATTTGTGATAGACGATTTTACCGCATTCTTTACAATTTTTATTGTGATGTCCTTATCAGCTTCAATTTTATTATTTGTAATTTACAAGTGGCTGATGAAGATGATGCACGGAGTTCATTAATTTATAAATACTTTTTTTATATACCCCAGCTTTATTAAATAGAGTTGGGGTTTTTTTATCTTAAATATTATGATTAGAAATTATTTCTATCTAAATAGATATGCATCC
>CBEPPX010000141.1:0-5567 GCA_965511205.1 uncultured Ignavibacteriales bacterium
CCACAACAACCGTCCCCACCACATCCACAACAACCTACTCCATAACAGCTACAATATCCGGTGTAGGAACATTACCGCCAGGAGAACCAGGAAGTGTTCAAAATACACGCGTTGCTCTCTATACAAGCGTTCAAAACTGGAATTTTGATATAACATTCGCGTTTACTGCCTGCGATGGCAGTGGCAATTATACCTTGAGTGGTATACCGCCAGGTGTTTATTATATGGATGCGTGGAAAGATAATGACAATAACCAAGTATGGGGCTCCTCGGGAGATTATATTTGGTGGAATGGAAGTGGAGTTTTTCCTAACATTACGCTTGCTCCCATACAATTTCCTGCAGGAACAACAACTGTTAATTTTGAATTATTTGTTGTTCCATAATTAACCTTAAGGAAATGTTGAAATAAATGAGAAAATTAGAAAGATGAGCAGGGAAAATTGACGCAAAATTTTGTCGAGACGAAGAAGATGGTGTTGATGAAGTAGGAATATATTCATAAAAATAACCCCTATTACCTCTAAACTTTACTATCCACTCTTTGTCCTTAAGAAGTAAGACAATTTAGTTTCGGAAATCTTTAAAACACCCAATTGTAATCTTTGGTTCTGTGAGATAAATATGAATTTTGATCCCAGAGAGTGAGCTGTTATTCTTTTTTTCGGTATTTAAATATTAACAAAGATATCCAATAATTGATATTTATCAATAGCTTGGATAAATTTGTATGTAGATTTAGAATGGTAATTAAAGAATCGAAATGACATTAATTAAAAAGAAAATAAAAACCACGCAGGGACTTAAAGAATACACCTACTTAGGATGCCCGCTTACCCACAATAAATCTGCTTGGTGTTTTCGTTTATGCACTCCTGATACTCTTGGAAATGGACACTGCGGCAGAATTGCACCGCACAGCTTAACGAGCAGGATACAGCAGAGTATTATAGATTATGAAAAATAGCATTTAGTATTATCAGTTACCCTTAGTAATTACATCACATCAATTCTTTCTTCCGTTAATCATAAAAAAAATTCTGGATAGATTTCATTTCTTAAATTCTTCCTGATATTATCATTAATTTATTTCGGAGGTAAAAATGTATAGGAGAAACAATCTGTTGTGGGGAACAGCTTTACTGATCTTCATTTTCTCATTTTCTTTATTGGCTCAACAAGGTATTATTCTGCCAAGAGCTAGCCAGCATGCAACAGTTTCCCAGAAAATTGGGATAGCTGAGATTACTATTGATTATCACAGACCAGTTGTTAAAGAAAGAGATATTTGGGGTGCTTTGGTTCCTTATAACCAGGTGTGGAGAGCAGGGGCTAATGAGAATACAACCATCACATTTTCGCATCCTGTTAAAATTGCAGGCAAAAATGTTCCTGCTGGCATCTACGGTTTGCACATGATTCCTACTGAAAAAGAATGGACTATTATTCTAAATAAAGATTACCGTGCATGGGGCAGCTTCTTTTATGTTGAAGAAAATGACCAACTCAGATTTACTGTTAACCCCGAAACTGCTAATCACCAGGAATGGTTAACATATTCTTTTACAGATGTATCACCAAATTCAACAACGGCTGTGTTACATTGGGAAAAATTGCAAATCCCTTTTACCATTGAAGTTGATCTTCATAAGATGGTTATTGAAGATATCAAAGAACAACTAACTTCTTTACCGGGTTTTTCCTGGCAGGGATGGAACCAGGCAGCAAATTACTGTTATCAAAACGGAATAATGCTTGAGCAGGGAGTAGAATGGGCGGACAGATCAATTCAAATAAATAAAAATGTAACAAACACTTTTACAAAAGCTGTTTTACTGAATGAACTGGGTAAAATCGATGAAGCTAATCAATTAAAAGAGGAAGCATTTGCTGATGCCAGTGAAAATGATTTAAACACACTTGGTTATCAGTTTTTGTTTGCCGGAAAATCTGATGAAGCAATTGCGATCTTTAAAAAGAATATTGAAATGAACCCGGATTCCTGGAATGTTTATGACAGCTTAGGTGAGGGCTACATGAACATGGGAGAAAATAAATTGGCAATGAAGTATTATTCAAAAGCTCTGGAAATAGCACCGGAAAACCAGCACGAAAGAATTAAAGGAGCGTTGAATCAGCTAAAGTCAAAATAAATTTCCAAAATAAAATATATCAGCCGGCTTGAAGCTATAGCCGGCTTTTTTAATTAGTAAAAAAGATCCCTGCACTTATTACAGGAGTAGAAATAATATTCTTACCTTTGCCGCCGCTTTCGTAATAACCTTTTACTCCAAGGTTTTCTGCAAACTTATAAACCAGCTCAGCACTGTAAGCAATAAATTGCTGGTTATTTTCGTAAGTGTATAATCCGCCAATTACATTTGAATCACCGTTTTTCATTGAAACTTGTCCGTGGAATCTCAATATCAAGCTAAGGTCTTTAATAATTTTATATCCACCCTCAATCGAATAAACAAATTCATCTGAAAAACCTTCAGTGCGGTTATTATAAGTAACACCGCCATTTACATAAAATGGGGCAGGATAAAATGAATGACCTATTTCTAAACCAATTGCCTGGTTAAAATCGCCGCTTCCAAGCCATAAACTGCTATCAATATCTGATTTTCCCGTTGGTAATCCTAAAACAATTTTTGCGCTGAAATATGTATTGCCAATTTTACCAAGTCCATATTTTAATCCGGCGTTTATATCTCCAAAACCGGAAACATCAGTATCAAAATTAACAGCGGAAGAAACAGTATCGAGTTTAATAGATTTAAATGCAGCAAAGCCAATAAATCCTGTAAATTTATCTGTTATCCCATATGAACCAAACAACCCTATAGTCATATCCTGCAGTTTAGGAATCGAAACTTTTATACCATCAGAATTATACAGCTTACTGCTGCTCATATATCTGAAATCGAGCTTGTAATAACCCGTGCCTTTTTTCTGAGGCCACGCACCACCCGCTGCCATCTGAAGCGGTAATGTAATAGAAAAAATAAGTGCAAAGATTATTAACTGTAAATTATTTAATTTATTCCGGCTCATATCATTTATATTTGGTTAGTAATTAAAAATTGAATATCAACTGGAAAGATATGACAGTTTGCTGAAAAATTTATCACAAAATAATAACAATGTCAGGTAAGTAACTTAATTGCAAAAAACAAAATCTTAAAAAGTTTAGCTATACCTCTAATATTTCCTGCATTACTTTGGCTTATACATTTATCCGCATATTTATTCGATCTTAAACTAAGCGGGATGGGTCTTTTACCAAGAGACGGATTTGGGATAAATTTTAACAATTATTCATTTGAAGCAGGGGCAGTAGCTCAGTTGATTTTGGTTTCTTACTATTATTTCTATACCTTCTGCCACCGGCGGAGTGCTTGATGGGAGAACCTGTTTCCATTGTAAAGATTAATGTGATCAGTTTATGCTTTTAGTGACTCTTATTCTCACCAGAAAATTTTGTATAGAGTTATAAACCTTGGAGCCGAGTGGTTAATACCAAACCCGGCTATTTTTTTGTTGAATAAAATTTCGTATTCAACGTCATTAGGGAGAATCTCATTAAATTTATATTCCTCACGGAGGATAAGATAGTCCGGTTTTTTTGAAATTAAATATTCAGAGCTGCTCTCATACTCAAACCGTGATCTATCAACCAACCCTTCAAAATCATAAACCTTTGAACCGGAATAGCATCCAATTATTCCCACATCACTTAATGCAACAGATACATTTTTACTTTCAGAGTCATCCTTAATAATTTTTGCTAATTTAATATATGTTGTCTGAAATCCAACAACAAAATCATCACTTGCAGGTTTTACAATTTTGAATGTTACATAACCATATCCGATCAGAGAGAAAGTAAGATAAAGAATCAATAAAAAAGTTATTGCTCTTTCGCTGATTAGTTTGGAAAAATAATTGATTGAGAAGGCGGTTAAAAAAATCAAGAAAGGCACTAACATCAGCGAGTACCTGGAAATTATGGTTACATCTTTGAAGATATAAAAAAAATAAAATCCTGCAATCCACAAAATAGGTAAAACTAACCCACTCCCGTTTAGCAGCCTCAAATAGTCTTTGGTTTGCCGTATTGCTTTCGTTTTATCTTTGAAAATAAAATAAACTATAAGAAGTATAAGTGCTGAAAGCAGAATAAATTCAGGGAGGTTTCCACCAGCAAGCAGCTTCAAATTTCTTATTGCATTATAAAATGTGAAGCCGAAAATGCTGCCACCGGCTTTTGAAACGTACGTGTTTGGCACAATAGTTCCGAAGTAGTTGTAAGTAAAGAGTATCCAGCACAAAACTAAAACTATTGTTACCGATAAAATAACAAGACACTCTTTCCTTTTAGACTTGGTTTGGAAAAATTGATAGAGAATATATATAATAAAAAATCCCAGGAACTCCGGACGAATGAGCATTGCTAGAGCGAATACGATTGCAATTATGTATGGAGCAAATTCCCTTTCACTCTTTGCTAAAAGATAGATTACAAGAAGAACACTCATTGAGCAAGAAACTTCCATTCCAGTAAGTGCCCAACGTAAAAAGAAAGGGTTGAGTGCCAGGGAGATAACGGAAACATAAATTATTTTGGGAGTTAAATTAAAGCTCACTAATGTTTTGTAAACCAGTAAAATAGTAAGGAAAGAAAACAGAAAGCTTAACAGTCTTATGGATAACTCTGGCGAAAAAAATGTTCTTGAAAGAGTAGCGCCCAATAAAGCCCATAGGGGAGAAGTTGAACCGTAAGTTCTTGTCCCAGCGAATGAAAATTCACCGTTGTTCGTTAAGTCCTTTATAAACCCGATATGAATAAAAGTATCGTCGCCTAGAAAATCAGGATAAAGCAGATAAGCGACGAGGATACTCGTTAGTCCGATTAGAAGAACGGCAATTATATTATTTTTTTGATTTTGTATTTTAGCTAAGCTTGCAGATGAAGAAGTTATATTAATTTAATATATAATTTAGAAAAATCTTAAATGAATGTAAAAGTACCAGTCGCTTCCTAAGCGGCTGGCATATAACTCTGGATATTATTTTGAATCAGCCGAAGATAAATCCTTTGCGGAGTATATATTTTAGCAAGTCTCTAATTTTTTAGCTAGTAATCAATGCATCTTTGAAAACATTAAGAGAAATCTAATTTTCTTGAAGCTGCAATAAAAAAGTGCGGTATAAATTTAATTAACTTAAAATTATTTAATTTATTCCGGCTCATATCATTTATATTTGATTTGTAAATAATAATTGACTATTAACTGGAAAGATATGACACTATGCTGAGAAATTTATCACAAAATAATAAAAAAATCAGGTAAGTATGAAAGTGGAGAGCAAGAAAATTCTAAAAAATCTGGCTGTACCGCTAATATTTCCCGCTCTTCTTTGGTTTATTCATTTATCTACATATTTATTCGATCTTAAACTAAGCGGAATGGGAATTTTACCGAGGGACGGTTTTGGATTACTGGGCATTATCACAGCACCATTAATTCATGGAGATTTTTCACATTTAATTTCTAACACTT
>CBEPPX010000142.1:0-5552 GCA_965511205.1 uncultured Ignavibacteriales bacterium
GACGTTGATTCCCAAACCGCTCCGGGTGAATCATCACCTGTAGTGATTACTTCAGCAATTTTGTTCATCCCTACTAATTTTGCATCTTCAATTGTTACATCATTAATAATTGGTCCATCGCGAACCACAAAGTATTTTTTAGGTACATCGATAATTCCAAGAAACAATTTATCCATTACAATTTCACCGCAATTATCACCAATATATAGTAGGGTTTGCGCAGATTTCAGGTCTTCCTTCAGTAGCCGGGAATCATCAATTGCTATTTGTGCAGACATTACTCTGTTAATTGTATCCATAATATCCAATTGATATTGTGGACCAAAATCAATCACATTACCGGCGATAGCTAACCTTAAAGCTGTATTAAAAGGATCATTGGCGGAATTTACCATTTCTTCAAAGTCTGAATACATATTCAGCATCATTAAATTATATTTCTCTTTAATCTCGCGATAGGGATCTGTGTTATTTAATTCTTTTCGAACCATTCGGTGCCATTCCCGTGCAAGAACAGGAGGTGATTGACTATAATCCGCCTTGGATAAAAATTCTAACATATAACGTAAAGCTGGTTCTTTTGCTTTCTCAGTAAGCATTCCTGATTTTAGCAGTCTTAAAAAACTGCTAACCATGCAAGGAATACAGTCCAATGAGATATTCATGATATTATCACCAATTTAATTCTGATCAATCCCTTCATAGAGATATTACAATCCACTATATTATTTAAGGCGGATATATTAATCTCAAGCATGATATACATACCACTTCTTAATTGCGTCCACTGTTGCATTTATAACAGGATAAGCAATGGGAGAAGCAGTTAACAATGGATGTGTACCAATTTGTAATGTGTCTATATCCATATCAGTCATTTTATTTAAAATCATAACTGAGAACATATTCACCAATTCACCTACAGAATTGCCGCCATACATTTCTGCACCTAATAGTGTATGTGAATAAGTAGAAAAAATGAGCTTCAGATGAAGAGTAGAACCACCGGGTAATTTTCCCGGGTGACGGTCAATCGCTGATGCTTCTCCAATTGTGTAGTCTAATCCCTTTTCCTTTGCTCTTCTTTCATTTATACCACTAACACCAAAAGCTACATCTCCAAGTTTGGTTGAAAAAGATCCCAGGACACCTTGGTATTTTCTTATAACTTTTATAGAAAATAAGTTAGATCCAACAAGTCGTCCTTCAGCCATAGCAGTTGAAGCAAGCATTATGTTCGAGGAATCACCAGTAAAAAAGTCCGACTTAGCGGAACAATCACCAATTGCAAAAATGTTTTTTAAGGACGTCCTCAGATACTCATCTACCAGGATGCCTTTTTTCTCATCGAAATCAATTCCAAATTTTTCAGCTAATTTTGTGTTGGGTACGTATCCTACAGAAACAATAGCCAGGTCAGCACTAACTCTTTCACCGTCATCTAAAATAGCTCCATCAATATTCTTATCGCCGGTGAATTTTCCTACACCCCGATTTAATATAACCTTTCCACCTAATTCTTCCAGAATTTCTTTTGCTTTCATCCCAAATTCTTCGTCCATAGAAACTGGAAGTAAGCAATCCATTTTTTCAACTAAGGTTACATTTTTGCCTGCTTTAAGTAACTCATCAGCAATTTCAACCCCGATATAACCTCCACCTACTACTAAAATATTATTTGCTTTGGCAGATTCTTTCCTCAAGCCAACCAAATAATCACGGTCTTTTTTTACTAAATACACTCCCTCTTTTTCTATCCCTTCAATTTTGGGTTGAATCGGTTTGGAACCTGTTGCAAGTACTAATTTTTCAAATGACAGTTTTTCCCCGCTTTTTAATTCCAGTTTATTCTCGATTCTGTTAATATCAATAACCTCCTCTTCAATTATTCTAACAGCAGCATTTTTCAAGGGGGTGTCGGGTAAAATGTTATCGTCAACACTATTTAAAGTATTGAGTGTGTAAGGAATCCCGCACGGTATCATAGGTATGGATTCTTTTCTAATAAGTGCAATTTTTTTATCAGGATAGGTATTCCTTGCTGAAATTGCACAAGTAACTCCAGCAGGACCACCACCAATTATTATCACGTCGTAATGTTCCATTTTAATTTTCCTTTTGTTTAACATTAAAAAATTATGGTAATGTTAGATATTCAAATTGCAGACCAATTAAACAGACTTAATATTTAGTTCATAGAGCAAGATTTTGCATTCAGGTTCTTAAAACATATTTGCAGAAGTGCAATGATTAATATGATGGTTGCAATGGTTTTGCAATTGAAAAAGAAGAGATACAATTATTTGGAATTAATAAATAAGGAAATTTTAGAGGAGAGGAAAACTCAGGTTTAGTAGTTCAATATTGATTCGTTAATCAGAGTAAATTTAACAAGATGCTCCGAAATAGGTCCACTCATGTTTTCAATTACTTCTACGTTTGCTTCCTTGAAAATTCTTTTTGCATCAGGTTCACAATGCCTGCAAACAACCTTGTTTACACCTTTACTTATCAGTAACTGTGAGCAAAAGATATCCGCACCTGCAGCTGATACACCATAACGATTAACTATTTTCTCGTGAACCGTAGCATCTTCGGGATCAACAATTAAAAAATATTCTGCTTTCATTAATGGGGAAATTATAGCATCCTTACCTTCACCTAGAACACAAATTGCCGTTTTCATTATAGACTCCTTTCAAACTATAAACCAGGAATTACAAATTGCGAGCCAAAACTCGTTTGTTGAAAAACTAAGTAATAAACTTAGGGTTGGTGGTGAATTGCAATGTTCAGCATTGCATATGGTGCAACGGTAAAAAAGCAGTAAAAATTAGAAGGATAATGAATGGATTTTAATGTAAACCAAATTTTTTCATCTTTCTCCAGAGAGTGGTTTTATCAATCCCAAGCTCATTGGCAGTCTTAGTGCGGCTTCCATCGAACTTATTGAGCGTTTCTTCAATCATTTGTTTCTCAGCATTTCCAAGTGGTGATTCTTGCTTACTCTTTTCTCCATAGAAGTTCAAACCTTCAAGCACATTCCATAATTTTTCCGGTAAATGTTCGGTTTCAATAACTTCATCCTGGCATACAACAAATGCGTGCTCAATCACGTTTTCTAATTCCCGGATGTTGCCCGGCCAACTGTAATTACTTATTACTTGCATTGCATTAGGTGAAATATGGTTGATGTTTTTCCTGATTATTTCTCGAAATTTTTTCAAGAAATGATCTACAAGACTTGGAATATCATCCTTACGTTCTGATAAAGGAGGAAGATGAATGTTTATAACATTAATTCTATAATATAGGTCTTCCCTGAATCTTCCTGCCGCTATCTCCTCTTCTAAATTTCTATGTGTAGCTGTTATAATTCTGGCTTTTAGTTCTTTAGTTTCAGTTCCTCCAACTGTTTCGAACTGCCTGTTTTCCAATACGCGCAACAACTTTACCTGAACTGGTAACGTTATATCACCTATTTCATCCAGAAATATTGTGCCTTCACCGGCAAGTTCAAATCTGCCGGGTTTTGTTCTAATGGCTCCTGTAAAAGCACCTTTTTCATGACCAAAAAGTTCACTCTCAAGCAATGTTTCTGCAAAAGCTGTACAATTAACTGCCATAAAAGGTGCCGCTTTATGTGCACTATTAAGATGAATAGCTCTGGCAATTATTTCTTTACCGGTTCCGCTTCCTCCCGTAATCAGTACCGTGCTATCTGTTCTAATCACGCTTTCCATTAGATTATATACACCTAGCATAGGTTTGCTTCGTCCGATGATATTATCGAAGTGAAAACGCTCTTCAAGATGATTTGAAAGATTTTTCAGTTCGCTTAAATCCTGAAATGATAACACAGCGCCAATTTTATTTCCTGATGCATCAAGCAGAGGAGATGAATTGCCCCGTACATGTACATTTGAGTTATCTTTACGATTCAAGATTAACTCTCTTTGTTTAAAAGGAATATCATCATTAAAAATCACTTTGAAATGACTACTTTCTTTACTTGTTCCCGGAAAAAAAACTTCCCAATACTCTTTACCAATTACCTCTTTTTCAGTGTATCCGGTTATACTTTCAGCAGCTTGGTTAAATGAGGTAATTACCCCGTTCATATCCATGGTAAATGTGCCTTCGAGACGGCTGCGGAAAATTGCTTCTAATCTATTTTTTTGTTCAATTATTTTTTTATTCTTCTCCTGGAGTTCGTCATAAAGAGATATTACTTCTTCTATATCTCTAAAAACAACAATTGCCCCTACTACTCCTAGATCAGGTTGAGTAATGGGTGTAATTGAAGTTAGGACGTTAAACTCCTTTGCACCAGATCGATTTATTGCAAGTGAAATATTAGAGTGGCTTTCTCCTTTCTCCAGAACACTCAGGATGTATGATTGGTCTTCTTCAGATTTTATAAGTATATCTCTAAAGTCTTTTGATAAGACCTCCTGTTCTTTAAAAGCGGTAATTCTGGATGCTGCATCATTAAATACAATTATTTCTTTATCCCGGTTTATAGCAACTATACCATCAGGAGCTATTATTTTTTCTTTTATTCTCATTTCTTTTGTTGCTAGCGCAGCAGTTTTTCAATCAGTTGAAAAAAATAATTCCTACCTGCTGCCGATAAATGATTAATTACTCCTACTCGCTCAACGTTAGCCATTGCAAAAGATGGACTACACATCAAATCCCTGATTGCATAATTGCAATTTAACATAATTTAAAGTTACTAAATAGCGGCATTTTTTCATTATTTGTCGTTGGCTCTCTTTTTGAATCTTAAGATTAAAAGATCAGAAATGATTAAAACTTAAGGAGGATATACGATGGAACTTCTAAAAAATATTAGCAAACCAGAGATTAGGTATCATTACAAATTAGTATTTGAAAGTAGCCTTATCTTATCTCTGCTATTTGTAATTCTCGCATTCAGATACTTTCCTGACATAGAGAGACGTACAATTGAATACGAGGCGCCGCAAGAACTTTTTACTGTTGAAGATATTCAGCAAACAAAACAAGACTACACACCACCTCCACCGCCTGAACGACCCTCAATGATACTTGAAGCGATAACAGAAGCAGATATTGAAGATATAGAATTTGAAAGTACAGAGCTCAATATCTACGAAGAACTTGGTGCACCGCCGCCTCCACCTAAAGAAGAAGAAAAAGAAATAATGGAGGAAGAGACGGTCTATTTTGTAGCCGTTGAAGAAATGCCTTATCCTATTGGTGGTATACAAGCAATACAGAATTTAATCATATATCCAGATATCGCAAAAAGAGCAGGAATTGAAGGCAAGGTGTACATATTGGCTTATGTAAATGAAGAAGGTACTGTTACAAAAACTGAAATATTAAAGGGAATCGGCGGAGGTTGTGATGAAGCAGCTGAATACGCTGTTAGACATACAAAGTTTTCTCCGGGAAAACAAAGAGGAAAATCGATGAAAGTCAAAGTGAGCGTACCAGTCATATTTAAGCTGATTGATAATCCTGCATAGGTAGTAAATTAATTTTTAATAAATACAAAATGAGGT
>CBEPPX010000143.1:0-5550 GCA_965511205.1 uncultured Ignavibacteriales bacterium
TTGAAAATGTTAACCTACCCTGAAAAGAAAAAGTCTTTGTAACTCTATATCTAAGGATTCCGTAAAACTCTCTTAGTATAAACTCTTCAGATGGAAGGTAACCAACTTTTCCGCCTATAATTGTATAAGCTTCGTCATCATCTGCTAGTATCCAATCAGCCCACAGACTATGTGAATCGAAATTTTGTGGAGACCAGTAAAGAGGACTCTGGTCTTTAAAATTATAGTAATAATATTCGTAGCCTAAGCTAAAAGTTTTTCTAAATATTTTACCCAGCCGAAGCTGCAAACGGTTGTTGTTGTTATCGTCCGAAATATTTGCAAAAGAATAAACTCCGGAAAACTTCCAATCATTCCTTGTTAAATAATCGCCCTGTAACAAAAGAATGTTAGCATTCAGTCTTTTATCAACTAAAAATGGTGAATAAAGAAGCTGTGCTGCATCCATCGATTGAAAATTTATCAGGAAGGAATATCTTTTCTTTTTTTCAGCGCGTAAGGTTACTTCAGTAATAAGCCGCTTTACATTATTGGGGAAAAAAGTTGTTCCCAAACCTGCCGTTGCAGAAACAACCGGACTGATATTTACATAAACATTTCCTTTTAATATTTTAATGTTATTTGTTACCGAATCGGAAGCAAGAACGCCGCCATAACCGCTAACTCCTAAGCCAATATTGTCTGTAACTCCAAAATCAAATTTCAAACCATAAGTTGAATAAACAAAATCAAAATTATCTGCAAAATAATTCCCCTCGGGCGATAGCAAAAGGTAAGTTGGAAAAATTCCTGTTGTAAAACCTGATGAACCCGTTCCGCCAAACCAGCTCATCCTAGTTTGAAGAATGTGAGAAGTGGGTGAGATGGTTAACAACTCTTCATAAATTTTTCGCGCATTTTCATATTCGCCTAAAGCAAAAAAGGAATCGCCCAAAAACAATTTTGCTTCCGCATCATCGGGATCTATAAAATTAATCTTACTAAATTCTCTATGAGCATTATAATAATCTCCACTCCAGTAATATACTTTTGCGCGCTGCTTTAATAAATTAAAATTATCCGGCTTATCTAATAAAAGTTCGTTATAAATTTCTATCGCACTTAAATAATCATTTTTACAGATGTACGCTTCTGCCAGCTCCTGCAAAATGTTTCTATCAGCTTTGGGGTAGAGTAAATATTCATTGTAATAGAAAATTGCATCATCGCAATTCTTATTAAACACATTCTCTCTTGCCAATTCCAAAATATTATAAAGCTGCGCGGCTTCATTTTTTTCTTTTTGAAGATCAATTGAATATTGTAGTTTTTTGATATCATAATTTTCGGGATGTAACAAACTGGTTTTATTAAGAAAAGTTTGTGCATCAGCAAGCTTGTTTTGCTGAAAATAAAGTGAAGCCAAAGTAATCAACGCCTGAAAATTATCAGGATCATTCTTTAAAGCTTTATTTAGTGAAATTTCCGCTTCATTCAAATCTTCGTTCATCCACAAAGAAAGCTGTGCAAATAAAAGATTATAATTGCTATTTCCGGGTGAACTTTTTAATAAAATAGCAACCTGTTCCTTTGCTGTATGAAGATCTTTATTCCAGGAACTTATTAATGCATATTGATATCTCGCATCATCATCACCGGGAAATCGATTTAAATAAGCTTGCAGTAATCTAAGCGCTTTACTATACTCTTTCTGGTATGATAAATACTTTGCAAGTTCAAGAAGTGTTTTTCCATCATCAGGATTCGATTGAAATTTATTCTCCAGTTCAACAATTTTTACAGAAAAATATTTCTCCTGCTCAGCAAGAATCTTATCTCGCAAATCATTAAAATTTTTATCATCAGTTTTTGTTTGTAAGAAAAAATTTATTTGATCGAATGCTTCCTGGTGCCGGTTATTTTTTAACAATTCCGAAATGAGCAAATAACGTGTATTAAAATCTTCAGCATTCGCTTTTAAGGTTCTGTAATATTTATCTATCGGGTATTCTTTGTATTTTTTCTTGATAGGTAAGCCATAATTAAATCTGCTGGTTGTATCGTTTACAGTATAAATGTATCCTTTACCTCTAACCAGATCATAACCATCTAACACTTCTTTAAAGTAAGGTCTTAATTCCAAAGCAGTTTCGAATGCTTTTAAGGCAACCTGTTTTTTACCAAGCCACATTGTAAAATAGCCGTAGCGCGACCAAAGTCGATGATCATCAGGATATTTTTCCGTATATATTTTTAATATTGGCTCACCCTTAGAGATATGATTATTTTTTGCAAGTATCTCTGAGTAACGAATAATTTCATCGGCTGAAGCTTCTTCCCTTTTCAAATACTCATCATACCAATCCTCTGCCTTCTTCCACTCTCCTAAATTCTTATAACATTTTCCTATTTCAAGATAATTTATCGCTGTTGCCGGATTTATTGCAATTTCTCGTTTATAACCTATAATATTATTAAACAGCAGAGCATTCCAGGCATCAATTGCTCTTTGCAGGTTGGAATTAAAATCAATATTCTTTGGATTTAGTTTTAGTGCAGATCTGAAATCGTAAACAGCCATTTCATATCGTTTACGCTGTTCGTAGCATAAGCCCCTTAAGTTGTAACCTTCGGGATTTTGTGGTTCGGCAGAAATAAAGCGGTTAAGCAGATCGATTGCCTCGCCGTATCTGCCATATTTCATCTGTTCTACTGCTTCGGTTTTTAGTCTATCGGTAAGCTGTTGTGCAAAAAGATTAAAAGTAAGAAGGATTACAGTTGAAACAATAGCTACGGATTTCATGATGTTTCACTTATTATGAAATACCGGGGTTATTCTTCTCCGATGAGTCATCTAAAGATAATTGCCCGAACATATCCTCCGCATTCCGAATATCCGGATCGACTTTAAGCGAATAAACGGATAGATGTTTAACTATGGTATTTAAATATTCAGGATCATTATTTGGAAGATTATTCTTTATCTCTGCAAGAAGGGTTTTAATATCCTTATGTTCTTCGTTAGTGAATAGTACAATAACTTTATTTCCAACAACGCACATCTTGTCTTTTTTATCAGTTGAAAGTCTTACCGCATTCTGTAACTGGTTCATATTAAGCAGTTTAGATCTTTTTGCACTTTCATCTAAGCAGATGGAAAACAATGTAAATACCTGCCCGGTACTTTTATAGAAAGCAACCTGGTTATTTAAGATAAGTTCAAAATCGCTTAAAGAATATACGCTGGACAAACTTAGTGTATCCTTTGGCAAATCGAGATCAGAAACTGAAGTATATTTTTTATTCCCGACAAATCCCGGTTCAGTTACTACTGCTGGTTTATAATCTACATTAACACCTTTATAGGGTTCGATAAAATAATTTGCACTAAACTGCCCTTCTGCATGTCCAACCTGGGGAATTATTGTCATCTTACCCGTTTCAGATTTGCTAACGAACTCACCCCTTTTTTGCAGGTTAATGATTCCAGTAGAATAATTCTTTAAAATATCTACAACTTGTCTTGAAGCATTAGCAGCAGGTTCTCCGGCAACATACAGACTGGTAATACCCAAATCTTCTACAACTTCACTCGATTCACCAAAAGTTTTATTTAGCAAATCAAGATTTTTAAAACCGATAAAGGGAGTAAGTTCATCGAAGGCGATCATGGAGGGCTGATACTTTGTTACAACATCTGCAATATCTTTTATATATTCTACTAAGTAATCATCAGGATTGTCAGCCAAATTAATATTTGATGGCGGCGTTACTTTAACAACAATCACCAGGTTCTCATTCATGTAATGCTGCAAATCGAAATCTATGGAAGCAGCATTAATCAATAAGTCCTTCGGTCGGACGCTTGTAAAATACAAACAAACCTCATTGCGCATTGCGCATTCCATTGCATATTGCAATGCAAGAATTGTTTTGCCGGATTTTCGAGCGCCAACAAGTAAATATGACCCTCCCCTATAAAATCCTCCCCATGCTTTGTCAACAAGAGGGATTCCGGAAGGCAATAGTTGAATTTTTTTCTTCATAGCCCTGAGAATAGTTTTCTCTTTATTGCCAAATATTATGCCGAATGGAAGTACTTATTATGGGCTAAAATGCATTATAGGGATTGGTTTTTGCACTAAAGAGAGACAATCCAATGTCCGATGTATTATAATGTAACAACAAAAAAGTGCATTTGGAGTCCAATTTCGAAAGATTCTTTATAGAATTGAGCTGTTAAATTTATCAGGAAGCTGCCCTGTTAGCTATAATTGAATTGTAAATTATTAGGTCTAATCAAGTGTTTTCGAGGATAAACTTTCTGTATCATATAAGTTTAAAAAGTTGGTCTAATCTACCCGAATTAATGATTGAATAGAAGCAACTATCTTTACTAGAAAGTTTTTAAAACGAGTAAGGTTGAAATTTAAATCCGCCGTCTCTATCTGCCTTCCTCTTCAAACCTGGTTCTGAAAACAACATCCCAAAATGGTGAACTTACACCGTAACCTCTATCTTCATCTTTAAAGTGATGACGAATATGATGATTTTTAATCTTAAGCAAGAACTTGTTATGTAAATTAAAATGATGAATAGCATAGTGTGTCATATCATAAAAGAGGTAGCCAATTAAAAATCCGCTGAAGAAAGGAAGCATATATGCATCACCAAAAATAAGCCAGAAAAGTAGAAAGAAAATTACCGCTAAAGGTATACTGATTGAAGGCGGCATAACTAATCTTTTACTGTCGCTTGGATAATCGTGATGCACACCATGAAAAATAAATTTTATTCTTTTTCCAAAGTCCGTCTTCACAGAAATATGAAAAATAAACCTGTGCAGCATATACTCTGAAAAAGTCCACAAAAAAATTCCGGCTGCCAGCAAACCGACTATGTAAGAAAATGATAAAGAATAAACTGCAATGGAACGATAAAGCAGATAACCAATTATAGGAATATAAATGTAAAGCGGCACAGTAAAATGAACTCTTGAAAACATTTCCATAAAATCACTTTTAAACATTCTTACAGTTTCATCTTTGTTTGATACAAAATTCTTAGCCATAGTTAATTCCTTCTGTTTAGCAAATTTTGGTGGCAATTTAGTGAAAATATTTAGAATATTAAATCAATTTTTTCAAGATGTGATCTGGGATAATTCTTACCCTGGTTTTTTCACAATCCCAATTCCGTACCCTTCGGGAGGCTGATTTGTCCATTCATAATTATCATCCTGTTTCATTAAATATCCTTAAGAACAATTAAGGTTGATGTGTGAGAATATTTTGATAAAACAAACTTGTGTTTTAACTTGAGGGTATAAGGATAAAAAGTTAGATTCATTTTAAATATTGAGTAATATTATTTTAGTTTTAATTCCGGAAATAGACCTGCGTTTATGCAAATCAATAACACAAATGCTGTGTGCCTTCTTTCCGGAAAAAATTATATTTGAATATAAAGTTTAATGTTTTCATATTCCAAAGCAAAAAATATAACATAATAAAATAAACCCGGATTGGTAATGTAAATGGAACAGAAAAGAGAAAAATGGGGATCGAAAAC
>CBEPPX010000144.1:0-5495 GCA_965511205.1 uncultured Ignavibacteriales bacterium
TTTGTAGCATCCTGCGCAAAGCTGTTACCTGCGAAAAGCATCACTGCAAATAATACAGTGATTATTGAAAGTAATTGTTTCATAGCCTGTACTCCTTTTATTAATGGTTAATTATTATTGTTTAACAGAATTTAGTTTCTCTATTCAGCTTGAGGAATAACACCAAGCTGCTGCAAAAAACCTAAATCGTCCATATAATCTAATTCCTCGGCAATTTTGCCATTTGTAATGCGGGTTATAGAAACACCAGAAACAGAAATTCTTTTGCCTGTTGCCGGAACACCGCTGAATTCACCTGTATGTGTTCCATTGAAAGTCCAGCGCTTTACAATCCGATCATCTACCCCGAATACTTCATCAACATCAAACTTGATGTCAGAAAAACCTGTTAAAAAAGCACCAAAAAATTCTTTAGCTTCTGCTTGTCCGTTAACTGTGGATGATACGGTTTTATTGACATAATTTGGTGCAAAGTGCGTATCAATCATATCAATGTTACCCTTATTCAGAATTTCATCCCAAACATTTGTATACATTTTAATGTTGTCTTCAACCTGATTATTAGAATCATCCGTCTGCTGCTGGCATCCTGTAACAAAAACGAGTGTTATTATTAGAGAACAACCACTTAAAAAAACAATTTTATTAAATATTGATTTCATTTTTTTCCTTTTCGTTAATAATTAGTTTTGCTATAATTTTAAAACATTTTCGAAAAATGCATATGAACTGTCATCCACTTTCCATCCTGCTTAACCAAAATCATACTTGCTCTGCCGCTTTGATAGTTCATCTGTCCTCCTTTTTCCATCCACTTAAAAGTAAAATAACCAGTTACTACTGCTGTATTTCCGTTATAAACCTGAACTTGTTCATCCTGTTGATGATAATTCACGTATGCAAGAGAAGCAGTCCCTTCTATAAAGCTTTTCCACATTGCAGCATCGTGGCGCAATGGTGAGACAACGTATGGGAATTCAGTATTGTCACTAACAAAAGATGAAAAATATGTTTTGTAATCCTGCTTGTTAAAGGCATCTATGTTTTTACTAATTAAAGCCAGTACATCTTCTTTGTCGCCCGCGAAAGTGCTGCCTCCAAATACGGCAAGCAGAAAAATGATCGTTACTAATTTGAAATGTTTCATAGCTATCCCTTTTATTTTTGGTTTTTAAAAATTATTAGTTTTCTGTTGGATCCAACGCAAAATTTGCATGAACGAGTTTCCACTCACCGTTCATTTTCACATACACACGTGTTGATTTAGCTTTCGTGTTATTAATCTTGCCTTCGTTATCTTTACCTACACCTGCATAGTTGTAAGAAAGGATCGCCACATCACCGTAAACCTGAACCTTAGGATTCAGCATTTCAGCTGCTAGGATTGTTCCACCATTCATGCTTATCGTCTCGGATAGCGTGACATTCAATTTTTTACCATCAATACGGGTTGAATAAGTGGGATTAAATTCGGTATAGTCATCTGATAAATATTTATTCATTCCCGTCATATTTTTATTCATCTCTGCTTTCCAGATATTATAGGTTAAGGCTATAACCTCGTCTTCTGCCGAAACCATCGGGGTTTGGGCAAACAAACCAGCAGAAAAACTGAGAATAAGAATAATTACCATTACAAGTGAAGTTCTTTTTAGAGATTTCATCATCTCTCCTTTTTTATTTAATGAATTGATTAATTAACCTTTTGGTTGTTCAAGCTTTAGCCCCGAGGCTTTTTTCATTGCAGCCACCGCATCTTCAACAGTAATGAGCACTGTTGTTTTGATCTTTGCTGTGCCGCCTGCAGCAAACGATGCCATTGTAGTTGCCAACCCGGATATATTGTCGGGCATTTCGGCAATTATTATTCTCCTCAAGTCCTATCTTTTTCAGTTCCAATATTTTTCATCAGTCGCATTATCTTTCACAAACAATACTTATGCAGCATCAAATTTCTTTTTGGCTTCTGCCATCCATTTTTCACCTTCTTCTTTAGGTTTTCCTTCCATAGCCTTCATCGCGTCAGCGTGATTGGAAGTCCAATGAGCATAGGCCGCCTTAAACCAAGAATCAAAGTCTTCACCTTCAATTTCGGTTTCGCAGAGATCACATTTTAGAGCTTTCATTTTTAGTCCTTTTGTTTTGATTAAGAATTAATTGATTAACCTTTTGGTTGTTCAAGTTTTAACCCCGAGGCTTTTTTCATTGCAGCCACCGCATCTTCAACAGTAATGAGCACTGTTGTTTTGATCTTTGCTGTGCCGCCTGCAGCAAACGAAGCCATAGTAGTAGCCAAGCCAGAAATATTATCAGGCATTTCAGCTATTATCAATCCGTCATAATCACCATAAGAGTAATAGAATGCCAGCATTTTACCGCCAAGCTTCTCTATAAGTTGTTTAACTGCAACGGAACGATCTTCCGGATTCTTTATTAAATTACCTACAGTTTCTGATTTGTAGGAAAACTGGATCATTGATAGAGCCATTTGTTCACTCCTTTTATTATAATTTAAATTATTGTTGTTGATATTGAACTTTGAAAGAAGAGAATAATTATGTGGATGTCTTAGCAGCTTCTTCAACAAAATAAATCGCAGGCATTCCTACAACGCCGGCATTCATCATGGCTTCTTTTGTCTGGCCTGATTGAGCAAAATTTTGAGCATTTTCTAAACTATCCCACTCGAGAAGAACAAAAAGTTCAGTAGGATCATTTGCATTGCGGAATACCTTTCCTCCTTTCGAACCATTTTCAGATCGATAGGATGCATGATCGTCGAAAGCAACTTTCCATTTGTTGTAATCTTCGACTTTGTGTTTAACTAGTAAGTGTGCCATTTGCCGATCTCCTTTATATAGCTAATTGTTGGATTGATGTTTTAGTTTACTATCATTTGCTATGATGCAATCAATCAATCAAAGTGAAAAGGTAGAAAATGGAAAAGAGTAAAGAATAAAGTTTGATGATTACTAAATAGTGTTGAACCACAAAAGCAACATGAACTTAAGCAGTTTATATTTTAATAACAAGAAGGTTTGAAAATTTTTTATTATAAGAAGAGTGTTCTATCCGATTAAGAAACAATTAAATAAATGATGCTAATCAAAAAATGTGGGTCTTTTATCATCTTTAAGATGATCTTTTATTTCATTTATATGTTTCATATTTGTTCGGTTTTGCGATAGCGGTGGAAGTTCATCAAAACTAAAAAATGCAACATCATCAGTTTCTTCGCTTGTTGCAGCTTCTCCACCCACCAGGTCGCATAAAAAGATAATTTTAAATGCATGAAAAAACTCAAGTGGTCTTCCACTTCTGTTTGCATCAAAAACACCAATTACTTTTTTCGGTTTAACATCATAACCGCTTTCTTCTTTCGATTCCCTTATCGCAACTTCCGAAGGAATATCACCCACATCAGCCCAACCGCCAGGCATTGCCCACTTTTTATCCATTACTTCCTTTACCAGGAGAATTTTTCCTTTATCATTTATTACCGCTGCCCTCACATCAATTTTAGGTGTTGCGTAACCGGGCTGTTTCATCAAAACTTCTTCAATCTCTTCTTTTTCTAATTGTGTATGATGAGCGATCATTTCAGTTGATAATTCAGTTAATCTTCTATAACGCTGTTTTTCATATTCGGTTACTGCAAAAGCTAAACCGGTTTGACTGAGTTGTTGTATTTCACGCGCCCATTCCAACCATTTGGGGATTTTTTCATTCATATTTTTAATCAGTTTTTAAAATTTTATCAGATCTATTCGATTTCAATTCTACATTCTTCATTCCAAATTACACATTCTTAAAATGGATTAGTTGCCCATACAGTAACTTCGGGAATAAAGCCCCTGTCATCCATCTCTAAAGCGGATACAATTGTATGTGCAATTTCTTCGCTTCTTAATTTATTTGAGACTTCATTTCTTTCAACTCTTTCAGAATTTCCAAATGCAGTGGTAACTTCACTTGGATTAACAAGAATAACTCTTACATTATATTTTCTTAAATCTGCCTGCCAGCATTGTGTCATTCCTCTTAAAGCAAATTTGGATGAAGCATAAACAGTTCCGTTTGAATAACCTTTTAAAGCAGCAGTTGAAGCAATGTTTACTATGTTACCGTAATTTTGTTTTTTAAATAGCTTTGCTGCCTTACTTCCCATCATAGCAGCCCCAAAAACATTTACATCATAAACTTCCCGGAATGCTTCCATATTGAGTTCAGTTATTTCAGACCAGCCGCCGCCAATTCCTGCGTTGTTAACCAGGCAATCGAGATGACCGAATTCTTTAAGAAATTCATTATAAGTTCTTTCTACATCTTCCTGTTTTGCAACATCAGCGAAAATGGGAAGCGCTTTGATTTCTTTAGCCACACTTTCAAGTTTACTTTTATCCCTGCCTGTAATTGCAACTTTGCCACCTTTTTCAATAAGCATATTTGCTGTCGCTTTTCCTATTCCTGCACTCCCGCCGGTTACTAAAAATGTTGAGTTGTTAATATTCATTTTGCCTTCCTGATTTTTTATTCTCTAAAATTACTTATGTCTTAAGTAATACGAAAATATAATTATAAATAGGCTTATCTCTAATTGTTATCCATAGCGGATTGTGCTTATGGAAAATTTATTATTAATTTTAACAGATAATAATTAAGAATTTGGCATAAACAGTTTGTTAAAAATTCTCCCATTCATCAAATTCAAATTGAATTCCTACGTAAGTTTGTCTAATTTTTGATATGACTTTTCACAATCAACTATTAATCATTCCAGGTGATACAATGCTTAAAAAATTTTCTATCTTATTTCTTTCCTTGCTTATTTCTTCTTCAATTCTAATCGCACAAGATAATGATAATGAGGAGAAAGAAGATCAATCTCCCTATAAATCATCAACATTTAATGGATTAAAATTCCGTTTACTCGGTCCGGCAATTACTTCGGGCAGAGTAACTGATTTTGCAGTTAATCCAAATAACTACCACGAATTTTACGCCGCCGTTGCTTCAGGTAATGTTTGGAAGACAACAAACTCCGGTACAACCTGGGAACCGATATTTGATAACTACGGCTCCTACTCAATTGGCTGTGTAACTCTCGATCCAAATAATCCGCATGTTGTTTATGTTGGAACCGGGGAGAATAACAGCCAACGGAGTGTTTCGTGGGGAGATGGCATTTACAGATCGGAAGACGGAGGAAAAAGTTTTAAAAATATTGGGTTAAAAAAATCGGAACACATTGCAAAAATTTTAATTGATCCAAGAGATTCAAAAGTTATTTACGTTGCTGCACAAGGTCCTTTGTGGGGACCAGGCGGGGATCGCGGGCTTTATAAAACAACCAATTATGGAGTAACCTGGGATTCGGTTCTATACATAAGTGAGAATACCGGTGTAACCGATGTTGTTATGGATCCAAGAAATCCTGATGTGCTTTATGCAGCTTCTTACCAGAGAAGAAGACACGTATGGGTGCTCTTAAATGG
>CBEPPX010000145.1:0-5478 GCA_965511205.1 uncultured Ignavibacteriales bacterium
ATCAACAAGTTCTTGGAGATTCAGAACATCTTCCTTTTAACTCATCATCTTTTGATGTAATCATTCTGCAGGATGTAATCGAACATCTTCAGAGAAAAAAAAATATAATTGATTCGCTTCATTCATTGCTGAAGAAAAACGGGATTATCTATTTAAGCACGCCAAATAAATTATCGATCTTTAATGTTATTGCCGATCCGCATTGGGGTGTTCCTTTCATTTCACTTTTAAAGAGAGAGAGTATACAAAAATATTTTTTGAGCGTGTTCCGCAAAACTGAAGCAACCAGGAAAGATATTGCAGAATTATCCTCACTTAAAAACTTGCTGAGTTTATTTGAAGATAAGTTTGAAGTAAGATTATTTACTTCTCATGCAATTAAAGAACTTTTTAATGGGCATAAAGGAATTGTCTGGAGCAATTTTCATTTAAAGCTTGTTCGAGCCGCAAACAAACTTAAAATTGGAAGATTGATAAACTTGATGGCAAACGATAAGCCCGGATTAATAAATAATTTTTTTACACCGACTTTTTATATCACTTTGAAGAAAAAGAATTAAAAGAATAATAATTCAACATCTTTTGATTTAACCAATAATTGGTATATTTTATTTCAACACAGTTCAAATTTAAATTGCGATGACAAATAACCAGTTAGCCCAAAAGGCTGTAGAAGCAAAATCGAAAGCGCTGCCAACTTATTCAAATTTCTACGTTGGTGCAGCTTTATTAACCGAAGATGGGAAAGTTTACTCAGGTGGTAATATTGAATCGAGCTCGTACAGTTTAACAATATGTGCAGAACGGGTTGCAATTTTTAAAGCAATCTCTGAAGGAGAGCGAAAGTTTAAAGCAATTGCAGTCGCAGGTAATACCGATGACTTCATTTCTCCCTGCGGTGCCTGCCGGCAAGTTATAAGCGACCTTTGCGGAGACATCAATATTATAATGGTTAATAAAAAAAATGAGATTAAGCTAAGTAAAGCATCAGAACTGCTGCCGTTCGCTTTTGGTGACAAAGAATTAAAGTAAATTTACTCTAGTATTTTTTTATTTTTTAAATTTCACTATCTAAAATATTTTTATGGTTGAATTTCCACACGCAATGCCCAAAGACACCGGCTGGATAGAAGTAATAACAGGTTGCATGTTCAGCGGTAAAACTGAAGAACTTATACGCAGGCTACGAAGAGCACAAATTGCGAAACAAAAAGTAAAAATTTTTAAACCACTAATTGATACTCGTTACTCTGATAAATCAATTGTATCACACAACGAGCAGTCACTCCCTTCAATTTTAATAAAAGATATAAACGAAGTTCTGGATCAATCGGATGATGCGCAAGTTGTGGCAATTGATGAAGCACAATTCTTTTCAGCAGATATAACCAAAGTGTGCAATCAGCTTGCTATGAAGGGTAAAAGAGTTATTGTTGCAGGGTTAGACCAGGATTTTCGCGGCGTTCCTTTCGAACCGATGCCGCAGCTTTTAGCAATTGCAGAATATATTACCAAGCAGCTTGCAATTTGTGTTGAGTGCGGTAATCCTGCCGATAAAACTCAAAGGAAAACAGCTTCATCAGAAAGAGTGATTGTTGGTGCGGCAGATATTTACGAAGCACGCTGCAGGCAGTGCCATTACATCCCCGAAGAATCTTAAGGATAAAAAATGGATTTAAACTCAATCGTTAGAGGTTTTGTAGGAATTATTGTTTTAGTTGGTATTGCGTTCCTGCTTTCTAACAATAAAAAGAAAATAGATTGGAAACTTGTAGGAACAGGTCTTGGTCTTCAATTTGTTTTCGCTGTATTTATTCTCCGCAGTGAAGAACTTAGGAGTTTCTTCTTCATTCTTGGCTGGCCAAAAGATTTCTTCGGATGGATAAGCGGATTTTTTGTTGTGATTTTAAACTTTACAATGGCAGGCGCACAGTTTGTTTTTGGTGATCTTGCAAAACTTCCCGGAAGTGAAGGATCTATGGGTTCATTTTTTGCCTTCCAGGTTCTTCCTACAATTATTTTCTTCGCCTGCTTGATGTCAATTCTTTATTACCTCGGTTTCATGCAAATGATCGTTAGGGGGATGGCATGGGTTATGGCAAGATTTTTAGGAACCAGCGGTGCAGAATCTCTCTCCTGCTCCGCAAATATTTTTGTCGGGCAAACTGAAGCTCCATTAATGATAAAACCATATTTAAAGGAGATGACTAAAAGTGAAATCCTTACCATAATGGTGGGAGGTATGGCAACAATTGCAGGCGGAGTGATGGCTGCATATATCCAGATACTTGGAAGTGCTTACTCAATTAAGCATGGGGTGCCGCTTGTCGAAGCCCAGCAGTTTTTTGCCACACAGCTTCTCGGTGCAAGTATTATGGCGGCTCCTGCAGCAATTGTTATTTCAAAAATTCTTTTTCCGGAAACCGGTGAACCTAAAACAAAAGGTACAGTAAAAGTTGATGTTGACAAGGATGCCTCAAACATTATTGAAGCTGCCGCTAACGGTGCTGCGGCTGGGCTTAAGCTGGCTTTGAATGTTGGAGCAATGCTGCTGGCTTTTATTGCTCTTATCGCACTAGTAAATTATTTATTGAACGGACTTGGGGATCTGGTAAACTGGAACGTATCACTTAAAGCAAATTACGGTCAGCCGTTAAGCTTTGAGTTATTGTTGGGCTGGATATTCCAGTTTGTTGCTTTTAGTATTGGCGTACCTTGGGAAGATGCACTTAGATTCGGAAGCCTGATTGGTACAAAAATAGTCATTAACGAATTTGTTGCTTACTCAGAGATGGGAACAATGATTGAAGCAGGAAAGATCTTAAATGAAAAAACTATCCTGATGGCAACCTATGCTTTATGCGGTTTTGCAAACTTCAGCTCCATTGCAATACAGATTGGGGGACTTGGACCTCTTGCCCCGAATAAAAAATCAGATATTGCGGGTTTAGGAATAAAGGCTGTAATTGGCGGTGTAATGGCAACGTTAATGACGGCTACATTAGCAGGATTATTGTTTATAAAATAGATAATTGAAACTTATGGCAAGCATAACATTACAAACTTAAATGCGCATTGATCTCTCATTCAAATATAAAACTCTGATTGATCATTTAAATAGTGAAAAACCTTTTGAACCAGATTTTGCATTAGTTCTTGGAAGCGGGCTTGGCGGATTTACAAATTCTTTAAATGTTATAAAATCATTTCCTACTAAAGATCTTCCCGGCTATCCTGAATCGACTGTTGAAGGACATTCAGGGATAATTCATTTTGCTGAATCTGGAAATAAAAGACTTCTCCTCTTCCAGGGAAGAATACATTTTTACGAAGGTTACAAATTGAGTGAATGCATACTCCCCTCTTTCATCGCCTATAAACTAAAGTGCAGAAAAATACTTTTAACAAATGCTGCCGGCGGAATTAACAGGCAATTTAAACCAGGAGATCTTATGATGGCAGCTTCGTTTAACGGAACTGAAATAAAAAAAGAATTAACCGGGTTGATTGGAGTTCCTTCAGAAAAAATTCATAATGAGTTTTTAAATTTTCCTTCTTCAGAGATGAACACGATTATTAGAAAATCAGCAGTTGAAGAGAATATAGAACTTAAAGAAGGGGTTTACTGGTTTTCAAAAGGACCAAGTTATGAAACGCCTGCTGAGATTGAAATGATGCACAAGTTTGGCGGCGATGCAGTGGGGATGTCCACCGTTCCCGAAGCTGTCTTTGCTGCGTCAATGGGAATGGAAGCAGCATCAATTTCCTGCATAACAAATTATGCAGCCGGAATATCCAAACAAAAACTTACACACGATGAAGTTACAGAAACTGCAAAACGTGTTGAAGATAAATTCAGCCGGTTGGTTAAAAGAATTATCAAATCAAATTGAATTGTAGTCCGAAAGATTATCTATTTTGTCACTTCTTTGCAGTTCAGAAAAACCGTTTCTGAAATTCCATCACTCCTAAAACGTCCTATATTTTAATGATTTAGCAGGTATTATATATGCCAATTCAATTGACTTTCTGAACCTTTACCCCTAATTTTGTTATTCATTTTAATTTCAAACTAACACAGAAATTTTTACTAAAGTATGAAAGAATTCAGGTTTAGACTTATACTTATTGTTGGAGCTATCGCCCTTGCAATCTACCTTTTATGGCCTACCTATGTAGATTATCAGTATGGAAAAGAGATAGAAAAGACACTAAAGACAAAGAAAGAAGAAATTACTTCCAGCCAGCCGGAGCTTACAAATACCCAGGTTGAAAAAATGCTTGAGGTTGTTGAAGACAGCTTGTTAACTGATAATCCGGATATAAGTAAAACAAGGGAAAAGCGAATTAAGCTTGGACTTGATTTGCAGGGCGGTATGAGAGTTGTTCTCGAAGTTAATACAGGTAAACTAATTGAGAAACTTGCTAAAAACCCGGATGAAGTTTTCAAATCGCTGCTTGCAGAAGCAGAAGAAGAAGCTGCACTTTCCAATGAAGCTGTCGTAGATATTATCGCACTAAAATTCCAGGAAAAAGGAATACGGCTAAGCCGTTACTTCGGCACAATTAGGCAGGATGATGATGAAATTCTTGCCGGTTTAAAGGAGGATGCCGAAGATGCAGTTACTCGTGCAATGGAAATTATAAGAAACAGGATTGATCAATACGGCGTTTCCGAACCTTCAATCCAGAGGCAGGGAAGCCGCAGAATAATTGTGGAACTTCCCGGTGTTGCAAGAGAAGAAGAAGCTAAACAGTTATTGCAGGGTACTGCATTATTAGAGTTTAGGATTGTACGTGATCCTGATTTTGCTTTCGCTATTATGCAAAAAGTAGATGAGGTTCTTGCAGGAAATATTACACAACCAGATACCAGCGAAACTGTTTCAGAGATAACAGATACAAGCTTGGTTGCAGCAGAAGATTCCATCCCAACTGAAGAGCTTACCGAGGAAGAATTCAAACAACAGCATCCATTCTTTTCAGTTGCGCTATTAGATCCGCAGGGAAGAAGTGCTGATGCTTATGTAAGAGGTGATGAAAGAAATAAACTTGAGTTTATGCTTAGCAGACCCGAAGTTCAGAATGTGATACCAAATAATGTTGAGTTTGTATTTTCTGCAAAATCAATGCCCGGGCAGGAAGGACAGGAAATTTATATAATGTATATGGTTAACAAGGCACCAGAGTTAACTGGCGGAGTAATAACCGATGCAGTCGCAACTATCGATCCGAATACTTCTGCACCTATTGTTAATATGACTATGAATTCTGAGGGTGCAACTGAATGGGCAAGAATTACAGGTGCCAATGTAGGCAAACGAATTGCAATTATGTTAGATGGTTCTGTGTTCTCAGCTCCTAACGTACAAAATAAAATTCCGGGAGGTCGTTCACAAATTACAGGTATGGCAGATCTTAACGAAGCAAAACTGCTTGAGATTGTCTTAAAGGCAGGTGCCCTACCCGCTCCCGTAG
>CBEPPX010000146.1:0-5475 GCA_965511205.1 uncultured Ignavibacteriales bacterium
AGCACGCTCTGCTGTTCAACGGAAAAGGAATTGAGGTTAAACTTAACCCTGTTTATAATTTCCAATCCACATTTTCGTTCTTCGGCAGTTAGTTCTTCCGGCTGTTCCAACAAATGCGGTGCTCTAACCTGGATAAACTTAGAATAAACTGAGTCCAATTCATCCCGGCTAAGCTGCTGTGCTGTGTTGTTGGGAACAACTAGGAATAAAACGAAAACTAATACGGGAACTACTGTTTTAGCTGGATTAAAGATATGCAACCTTCGCGATAGTTTGAAAATACTAAATGATATTTACCAGGGAAAATACTTTCTATAAAATAATCTGCCGCATCAACCGAATCAAATAATTTTGTAAAGTTCAATCCTTTCCTTTTACTGGAAAGATCAGCTCTACTTAAAGATTTTTGCACCGGCGAATAAGCAGTAAGATATTTCTTACTTCCTAAATTTGTAAAACTGAAAAATAGTTGATTTTCATCTTTCATGTTCAGCCATTCAGGAAAAATTAATGAAGATGTAAAATCCGGTCTCCAGTAATCGGAAACAAGAGTAAAATTACCCGCGCCGATTCCAATTACACTAATAACATCCGAAGAACCGTTATACTGCAAATCAGCAGATATACTTGAAAAAACCACCTGGTCGGTTTTAGGCAGATGAATAATATTTTTATATTCATTCGGACCGGTTTTAATAACAGCTTTTTTATAATATAGTGTGTCGGAATGTTCCTTCCAGTAATATATAATCGGTTCCTCTGCAGCAATAAGTTGGGAATGGAGAACGTTTCTATCAACAAATGGGTACTGTTTAAATGTTACACTTAAGTTCCTGTACTCAAATTTGCCAAGCACAAAACTGTTTTCAAAATTGTAAGTAATAAAAATATTTGTCAGGGTAGAATCAATTCTTTTCACTTTCAGATCCTGGATATCCCCCGGAGAGTATAGCTGCATTCGATTAAAAGTTTGTTTTTTAAAATCTGTCCTTACTATCTCTAATAGGCTGCTTCCTTTTGTAAAACAATAGAAGATGTTCTCTCCTGAAAATGTTACCTCGGTAATAATTTCTTCATGATCGGATGAAAGCGGTACGGAATAATAGAGTGAAGGTATTCCCTTTTTATTTCTTATTAAGAAATTCAATTCGCTTTTGTAACTATCAATAAAACATATATCTGTTACTCCATCTTCAGCATAATCAAAATACTGAATTGCTTTTGGGTTAACAGCAGGAACAAAATTTACATTTTTTGTAATACCTTTAAAGTTCCTAATAGAAAATAACTGCCCTTCATCCTTTATAAGCCACAATCCGTTTTTACTTTGATGAACATCTGTTAAGCCATCCTTTTTTCTATATAGAATTTCTTTATAAAATTTTCTATTATCATTACCAAAAATTATAGAAAGGCTGCCATTTGTATAATCTACGTATGCAAGATCTGTTAAACCATCCTGGTTATAGTCTCCCGGCAATACCTCTTCGGGAATATGCTCGACCTGCAAAACAACCTTTTCTTTATAAGATGATTGAAAATCACCATATAAAATTGAAATAGATCCAGAATTTGAAACAACCAGGTCTTCAAACGTATCGTTATCAACATCAGAACTTTTAATGCTGTAGAATTTTTTATCTGATGGAAGCGAACGTATCAAATTAAAATTTCCTTCACCATCGTTATAGTAAAACTGTAAAGATCTTTCAAGAAGGTTGCAAGCTACAATATCATAAAAACCATCATTACTTAAATCTATAAGTGTTGAAAAACAAAAACTTGAGCCGCCGATGACCTTGCTTTCGCCAAGCCTTCCTTTGTATTGATAGATAAGGGAGATACCATCGAAACCGCTGCCCGAAACAAGAAATTCCTGGATGCCAGAATTATTAATATCTCCGACACTTATATTTTCAGGGAATGAATCGAATTCCAGCTTGGAAATAATTTTTGGTTGATCATTTTCGGAAATATTGATCAGACCAAGCAAACGGTTTTTGCGTGAAGAAAAAACATACCTGCCTTTAGTTTTTAGCGGCTCAAGCTGAGAAATTTCGAATGGCAAAGAGTATTCTTTAATTGACAGGTTATTCCTATTCATTAAACTGCTGACAATAGCTATTTTCTTTTTAGAAGAAGAGTAAAGGATAAGCTCTAAAGCGGAATCATTATTAATATCTGCAGGAAGACAGTGTTCATAGCCGGATGGAACCTGGTATGAGTTATACTCACAAAAACCATTGATGGGAATTTGTGCAGAAGTATTTTGCGAAAGGATTAGGAACAAAATTAAAAAGCTATAATTTTTTCCTGTTTTTAAGTCTGTATTCCCTCCTTTTAAGTGCCTCCTCATAATGCCTTTTTTCTTCATCAGTTTCAGGTATTACATCTGCTGCTTTAACCGGATTACCATCTTCATCCACACCAACAAAAGTAAGGAAAGCGGTGTTCGAATGAATTTTAGTTCCCTTAGTAAATGATTCAGCAAAAACTTTTACACCAACTTCCATAGAAGTATTAAACACCCTGTTAACCGATGCACATATAGTTACAGCATCCCCAAGTTTAATCGGGTGATGAAAATCTATCCGGTCTACCGATGCGGTGACACAAACCTTATGAGAATGTTTTGCAGCGCTTAATGCAGCGCATATATCTATCCAGTGCATCAATTGCCCGCCAAGCAGATTACCAAGCTGGTTAGTATGGTTTGGTAATACCAGTTCCGTCATCATTACATGCGATTCTTTTACTTTTTTTTTGTTGGCTATCAATTAATCGAAAGGTTCCCTTTAAGTTGTGCATCAAGTGAGTTCTTCATCTCCTCAACCTCTCCATAGTTCTCATCATCAGGATATAACTGTAAGAATTTTTTCATCTCGGCAAAAGCTTCATCTTCTCTTTCACGTTCCATCAGTAATAATATTTTCCTGTAAGATGCCATGGCAGCGTAGGGTGTATCGTGGTAAGTTTCTATTACATTATTTAAATATTTAATAGTGGCACTATAGTATTCAAGCTTTCCATAAATAACTGCAATGTTATATTCTTTCCTGGCAAGCTTTTCATTCAACTCATTAATTTTATTTTCAGCTTCAGACACTTTTTCGTTAAGCGGAAAGAAATCTATAAATGCTTGTAATTCTACAATGGCTTTTTTAGTGTATACCTGATCGAGATTAAAATTGGGTGAAAGTTGATAGTAGCTTTCCGCAAGCATATACTGCGCCTTAGAAACAAATTCACTTGCAGGCATATTTCTTATAAGCTTGCTGAATTCGTAAGCGGCAACAATATATTCGCCACGCTGGTATCTTGTCATTCCCAAATAATATTGTGCGTCATCAACTATAATACTTCCGGGATATTGAAGCAGAAGTGACTGAAATTCAGCCAGCGCATCCTCATAATCTTCATCTTCATATAGACTTATAGCATGATTAAGCTGTTCCTCAGGTCCAAAATCAGTTGTATCAATTGATGAAGAGCATCGCCAAACGCCTATAAACATCAGTAAAAGTAAACTTAGTTGTTTCATCTGTTCATAATTTTAAATTTTTGTCAGATGGAACTCGCAGCCCATAAATCGAAGCTCGTTTCATCATAACTTATTTAATATAAAAATTTTAGCTTATAATATTAATCAAAATTGATATGGCTTCAAAGGTAAAATTAGTTACTTACTGCGTACTGAAAAGAAGAGAATTACAACCGCAGCCGCAGTTCCGATTGCAATAAGCGGCTCTGCAATAGCAGATAGAAACGGCTCGGGAGGAATTTTACCCGTTGTAAATGGGAATGATTCGTTTTGTAAATATTTAATTTCTTCAACCTTCACAGTATCAACGATTGAAAACTCGAATTCCTTTTTCCCTTCTGCTGAAAATGATTGAAGATAGTTGCCGTAAAGAGCACAATACCTTTGAACGTAATGAGCGCCAAACCATCCATCCCTGAACATTTCTCCATACTCCACACTTGCACCCTCAATTACAATATTAACATGCTGAATATTCAACTCTTCCGGTGGAGATTCGAGAACTTCTTTTCCGAGCCTAATAAAAGCAGTTTTAATATGATTCGAAAAGAGTGAATACTGCTCGCCAAGGTTTAGTGTTAAACGTACCTTATCCTGGTCACCAGGCAGTTCATCAATTACCTTTGCTGTAAGAGAATCTGTTAAAGAATAAAACTGTTCCAGGTTAGTTGGTGATTGAGGATAAATATTAACAACTAAAAAAAGTGAGAGCAAAAATAACCAGAGTAGAAAGAACCGCGCGCTGGAAGAATATATTTTATAAAAACTTGTTTGCATAGCAGTTGCTAATATCTGTAGAATGAGGAATTATATCAAGCTATTGTTTTCATCAATCAAGGAATTCAAAATACTGACTTTTGTCTTCTATCTTCTGAATAATGGGTCCTCCCTGCTATATCCCAAATTCTCCCCTTGCGATTATTTCCTAATATCTGTAAATAGTTCCTATATTTTTCAAGGATGTTGTATGAAACAAATAATTTCACTTTTAACTGTTGTCTTACTTTTCAGCTTCAGCAATTCGTTAGCTCAATCAACTTACGAGTTTTTAAGAGTTGACATGAGCGCAAGGGCTGCCGCGCTGGGCGGAAGCTTTGTTTCGAACAATGATGATGTTGATGTAATTTTTTACAATCCTGCGGGAACGCAATTCCTTGAAAAGTCACCCATATCTTTCTCCTTCGTTAAGCATTTGCTCGATATAAACCTCTTCAGTTTATCCTTTTCTACAGAGATTGAAAATATTGGAAGATTCCACAGTGGGATTAAATATATTAACTACGGTACTTTTGAAGCCGCAGATGAATTTGGAACCCGCTCAGGAGAATTCAGTGCTGGAGAGCTTGCTTTTCTGGTTGGATATTCAGGCGAGTTCCAGAAAAATTTTTATTACGGCGCAAATGCAAAAGTAATTTATTCAAGCATCGAAGATAAATCATCCAGCGCAATAGGGCTGGATTTGGGACTTCATTACACATTCCCAAAACAACAAATTAATATAGCCGCCGCGGTTCTTAATCTCGGCACACAGCTTTCTTCATTTATAAACACAACAGAAGATCTGCCAATAGATGTTGTAGTGGGTGTTTCGAAAAGACTTGAGAACCTGCCACTTCGCTTATCATTGGATTTTCACCGGCTTAATAAAAAGCGTGATGATCTTCTTCAGCACTTTAAAGGTTTTACTGTTGGTGCAGAATTTTACCTCAGCAAAGTTTTCAGTTTAAGATTAGGTTACGATAACGAGCGCAGGGCAGAGCTTAAAGTCGGATCCACTGCAGGCATCGCAGGATTTAATGCCGGGCTTGGCATACTTATTTCCGATTATCAATTCAATTATGGTTATTCATCACTTGGATTGGTTGGAGCAATGCACCGTGTAACTGTTTCGACTGCTCTTTAGCAGTTCAGTTATTACTTTATTTTTCTTTTAT